>NZ_JAYGHE010000005.1:5351-200527 GCF_034931145.1 Nostoc sp. UHCC 0252
AGAAGATTGGGCAGGGACGCAAAATAACCTGGCAACTGCCTACAAAGATCGTATTCGTGGAGAACGGGCCGAGAACATTGAGCAGGCAATTGCGGCCTTTCAACTTGCCTTGCAAGTCTATACCCGCGAGGCGTTCCCGAAAAACTGTCGTCTAACATCCCGTGGTCTTGGCAATCTTCACTTTGAACAACAGAACTGGAATGCTGCCAAGACAGCCTACGATGATGCCCTAGCTGCTGCGGAAATCCTCTATCAATCTTGCATTTTGCTGGATGGGAAAGCGGCGGAGTTGGCGGAAACAGCTGACCTGCCGCGCCGATTGGCCTATGTCCTGGCTCGGACGGGCAACTTGACCCAAGCCGTAGAAACCCTAGAACAAGGCCGTGCCCGTGGCCTGAGCGAAAGCCTCAACCGGGATCGCGCCAACCTCACCCAACTGCAACTACAAAACCCCGAGCTTTACACCCAATACCAAGACCTCACCCAGCAACTTCGCACCCTGGAGAACCAGCAGCGCGATCGCGCCGTTTCCAGAGATCGCCACGAAGTCACCCCGGAAGACACCAGAGAAACTGCGATCACCCTCCGCCGCCAACTCACCAAAATCATCAAGCAAATCCGCCAAGTTCCCGGTTACGAAACCTTCCTGACCCTACCGACCTTTGCTGAAATTCGTCAGGCTGTTAAGGGCGATCGGCCCTTGGTTTACCTGGTCTACACTGCTGTGGGCAGCCTTGCGCTGCTCGTCATGCCCGACAACATCGATGCAATTTGGCTCAATGACTTTACTGACACCGAATTAGTTGATCTGCTGGCTCGCACCTGGTTTACTGCCTATGGTCAATCCCAGCGTGATCGCCAAGGTTGGTACGATGCGATCGACACCGTTACCCATCAACTCTGGGAGCTGCTGATGGCACCTCTGATTTCTCATCTTCAAACCCAGAAAGTCGATCAAGCGGTTCTCATACCAACTGGATACCTCAGCCTCCTACCTCTCCACGCCGCCTGGACAGAGGATGATAAGAAACCAACCGGTCGCCGCTACGCCCTCGACGACATCCACTTCGTCTACAGCCCCAATGCCAAATCCCTCAGGGTGGTGCAAGGGATTGCCGAGCAGGTAACAGCGGAGTCGATGCTGGCGATCGACAATCCCCACAATGATCTCCCCAACTCAGCACGGGAAGTGCAAAGCGTGATCGCAAGTTTCCCCCAACATAGGGTGCTCAGGCACAGTGAAGCCACGATTGCAACTGTCAAGCAGGCATTGCCTGAAGCGGCGATCGCCCACTTCTCCTGTCACGGCACCGCCAACCTCACCGACCCCCTCAACAGTGGACTGCTTATGAGCGATGGACTCCTCACCCTCAAAGACATCTTCGCCTTGAACCTGACCGAGGGCGATCGGGGTATCCGCCTCGCCATTCTCTCCGCTTGCGAAACTGGCATGATTGGCATCAAAAACGCCGACGAAGCCATCAGCCTACCCACGGGGCTGCTGCAAGCAGGCGTTGCAGGTGTAATCGCTTCCCTCTGGTCTGTCTCTGACCTTAGCACCATGCTCCTGCTCACCAAATTCTACGACCTCTGGCGAACTGACAATCAAGAACCCTCAGAAGCCCTGCGCCAAGCCCAAATTTGGCTACGAGATAGCACCGCTGGAGAGATCGCTAACTACGGGGGATTATTTGACCCAAACCCAGACGATCGCCGCTATGCCCACCCCTTCTACTGGGCAGCCTTTAATTACACTGGAATCTAGACCTCAGCTAAATCAATTCTATGTACACCCCTCAACAAATCCTCGACGCTGCCGAAATCATTTCCCCCATCCTGCCGCAACTGCTGGATCAAGCCGATGTTGTCAATGTCCAAGCGCAACTAGAATTGTCCATATTGGGCAAAGACATCGCTCAAATTTGGAAGATACTTGACCAATATCCTCAAACCCAACGGTGGCGCGACAAATATTTCGACCCTACCCTGATTCGTGTTCGTTCTAATTCCAATCTGGCGGGTGATATGGTTGCAAAACCCAGTGGACTGATCTACGCCTGCCCTCATTGTGATTACCGTGATATCATCTTCCGAATTGGTATGGATCTTATTCCTTGCCTCAAACATCCCGATGCCACCCTACAACGCCTTTAGACTAGGAGCGCCTTTCCCCCATGCCCCCCAAATTCCTAGAAGGCATCAACGGTAAGCTCGCCGAACAATGGATTGCCACCCTCCTCACCCCAGCTTTCGTCTTTTGGCTAGCGGGGCTACTGGCATACTGCGATCGCTACGGCATTACTACCCTAGAAACCTGGCTCAAACAATATAGTGAACCCATTCAGATCGGCATCCTCGCGATTGCCCTCTGCATTATTGCCGCTTCTGCCTTCATTGCCCAACGCTTCGACACTGAAGTCCTCCGTGCCCTCGAAGGCTACTGGTATCCGGGGTTACGTCGCCTGCTCATCCCTTGCACCCAATTCCAAAAATTTCGCCGTCGCCGCCTCATTACCATCCTCAAACTCATCAACCCTAAACTCGACAACCACACTGCCACCCCTTGGGAACGTGCCGAATTTGTCCGCTGCGATCGCCTTCTTCACCAGTTTCCCGAAAAAGACCACGACATCCTCCCTACTCGCCTCGGTAACATCCTCCGTGCTGCTGAACGCCGCCCCTATTACCGTTACGGCTTAGACGCGATTATCTGCTGGTCCCGACTTTGGTTAGTTTTACCAGAAGCTACTAAGAAAGACATTCAAGCGGCTCAAAGCGAGCTAAATAACAACGTGCGGCTCTTTTTATGGAGTATCTTGGGGCTGGGCTGGGGGATTTGGTCTTGGAAAATCATTCCAATTGCTCTCCTCAGTCTCTTCTTCGCTTACAACTGGGCGATTGCTGCCGCCACCACCTACGGCGACCTGATTGAAGCTAGCTTCGACCTCCACCGCCAACTCCTCTATCAAGCCCTGGGTTGGAAGAAACCTGATGACCCCAACGAAGAACGTCGAGTGGGGCAGCAACTTACCGACTACCTATGGCGCGGATTTTGAAGGGGCGATCGCGTCCACGCCCTCTTGAGACAAATGCGTTAAGGCAATCTGTCATATTCTGCTATCTACTTGGATCAGAGTCGAAACACCCTTTGCTGCCACTGCCATTGAAGGGCTGGAGAAGAAGCCAACCGCCCGATCGTAGGTGAGCGATCGCTCTAAACAAGGAATGTAGAAATCCTCCAGCCATTTGTGGCAATCGCTGCGGTATTGATTGCGTAACAATAATTTTAGCGATCGCTGGTACATTCCATCCTTGGGTATTTAATCGAATTATGTGAGCGCGATCTCGTGTCCGTTGAGGAACTGTTGTCGCTGACCGCAACTCCAAGATTAATGGAGATACCCATGAAAGAATTAATGAAACAGCCTTCATCTTGGCTACCAAATGGAATAAAACAGCTTTATAGGCTTCATGTCGCCCCTTCAGTTTTTTCGGGTATTTGTATGAGGGTTTGGAATCGTAGTCATTGACAGATAAACTTGCTGCGGTTGCTCTCCAGACGCGCTATCGCGCCACGGTTTCTGGCGTTAAGCAAGCAACATTCATGCAAATGCTGACAATAACTTTAACTTCGCCTGACTCAACTACTGCTGCTAATCAAAATCTTCAACCTCCACAAAAGGTCACTTTAAACTTATCTTTCAATACTAATTTAGATTCAGGCACTATAGCTATCTTAGAACAGATTGAAGCTGAATATGAATACTATCAAGTTTGTGAGGAGTGGTAATCATGAATTTAACACTCGCTCAACAATCCTTAGCAGGACTTTCCCAAACTGCTGCTCATCTCTGGGAACAGCTAACTAATTGCCAGACTCCTGAAGAGGAAGCTGCTATCATCACCGCTATTTGGGAAACTCAGGAAGTTCAAGAAGAAGTTGTTGATATCCAAGCAGAATTAGCATTGCAACTGGATGCTGAAATAACGGCTATTAAGCAACGACTAGAACATCTAAAAGCTGTACATCAATCAGCACTATTAAGACTAGAACGCTGGCGACAAAAATTAGATGAAACTATTTTAGAACAAACCGCCGCAGGAATTCTACCTGAGCAAATGATTGGTAATTCACTTCGCATTACAATTCAAGAAAATCCGCCAAGTTGTGAGGTGCTGATAGATGCAGAACAATTGTCTCCAAAATACCGCAGAGAAAAGACTGTTTACTCAGCAGACAAGAAAGCTATTATTGCTGCTTGGAAGAAAGGTATTCCTGTAGATGGCACTCACATCCAGCGTAAGCGCCGAGTTATCTATGCTTTGACAGCAACAGCAATTCATGACTTCAAAGACTCGCTTTTAACTTAACAATAGCTTTAACTAATTTATCAGCCAACAGCAGAAATTTTACTGTTTTGTTGGCTACTACTTATACGTCAACCAAAAAGTTTTTATAAGTCAAGACAAGCGGACATTTCAGGTAAATACAGAGAGGGAGCAAAACAACCTATTAGTTAGCATTTAAGGCAATACCCCTAGCTCAAAAGCAAGCGATGTTTGGCGACAAGCCTTATAAGCATCTACGCTCTTAAACCAATGGTGAATACTCCTGATTCACGATGGCTGAAACTCCTGTTTTTACTTTATCAAAAATTTGTGGAGAATTTGTTTTAGCTGTTTCTCTAACTGCTCATTTTTAGCCAACCAAACACCTGAGTAACAGTTAACTCCAAGTCTATCCCGGCTAACACTGGCAAACGCTCATCACCCTGCAAAAGTTCTGGTTGTTGATTTGGACGGAAGACCAGAATAGAACGATCTTCTGGGTCTATTAACCAACCTAATTGGCAACCATGATCTAAGCAATAGAGAATATTGCCTGTGACTCGATTTGAACTTTGTTCGGGAGAAAGAATTTCAATTGTCCAGTCTGGAGGAAGCAGAAAATCGTTGGGTGCTTCCCCATCAGCAGCAAAGGGAATACGCGACCAGTTGAAAACCACTACATCAGGTACTATTGAACGGATACCAAAACTACAGCGCAGTTCTGGAAAGGCATAAGCAATATGCACGCTTTCGGCAACATCATTAATACTGTTGCATAGCCTTAACTGTAATCGGCTATGCTTCCCTTTTGGCATTGGCTTCTGAATAATCTCACCATTAATGTAAACGCTTGCAGGTTTTGTTTCTGGTAGCTTGAGAAACTCCTCCAGAGTCAGGGATTGGGTAATTACCGTAGACATGGCTCCCGAAGAAAAGCAAAGGGGATATCTTTTAGTCTAGCAGTACCGTAGTCTCAAAAACAGTTTCTACTTCTGGCTACCGCCACAACCGCTTGCACACCAGTTAACAAGGCCAAAAAAGCTATGACCGCAAAATGGCTAACACCAGAACAGGCCATTGTCAAAGCCAATCTCACTCTTACATCTGAAACTTTAAAATCTTACATTTCAGAACAACAGGGAAAAACCACTGCTGAAGAACAATTCCAAGCTTTAGGATTGCTATTTGATAGGGAACGCTTGCGTGCAGGCAAACCTAACTTTTTGCAACTTTTAGAACCAGTAAGCGATGAAAATAGCTACGGCGAAGATGAAATCGACTCTCATGAGTTAGACGACGATGACATAGAAACATCTGCTACCAACAAGGTAAATCAACTAGAACCATTTATTTTTGAGCAATGCAAAGTTCAAATCGTCATCACTTTACTACCTACACAACAAACAGGAGATAGACCTGTAATGATTGCTGCTAGCAGTCACGGTGATTTCCCTGTAGTTACCATGCTCAAACAAGAAGAACTCGGTGATTTACCACCTGCAATTGTTCAACTATTGGACGAACTGAAAGCCGATTTTCCTAATCGCCAAATTCGCCGGAATATAGCCCAGACTAAAGCTGTCAAAACCAATAAACCGCCCACTGCCCAGACTCCAATTCGCACTGAAACTGCTAGCTCAGATACTACTAAACCAGCCAGTAATACTACGCAAATTTCACTGTTTTAAATGCCATGACTACTACAAATAGTAACAAATTACTTGTTATCTACGAAGGTCAACAACACTGGATTCCAGAAGCGATCGCCATTAATGACCAATTACTACGGGATGCCTTTACTCCTCTTTGTGCTGAACTAGCAAACGCAGACATTGAGCGTAAACCAGGAGAACCCATTCACATCATCAAGAAGCCCGGTAAAAAAGGTACTTCTTCTCTAGATTCCCTGATAGTGGCTCCTGAAGAAATCAACCCCGCAGTCCAAATGTGCCACCAAATGCGTCAACGTCAGATCATCACTGGAATTGACTGGGAAAATGCAGCACAGCTATCAGTCCAGATTGAAGAGGCGATCGCAGCTGGAACGGAATTTTCTGAGTCACTCAACCAAACCCTAAAATCCCTAATAGCCTGCACTCCCACCTCTAGCGTTATCCCTGAAGGTTTTTGAGTGCTGATAAAAGGAGTTGGAAATTGACTTGAGGGGTAAATTATTGTCCAAATTACAGCAGTTTGCATTTCGGCTGAAGTAGACCCTATACCCTACCTGCATCTCTTCTTTAATTCCAACCCCCATAATAGCGAGTTTTACAAAGTATGTCTCACCTCGTACCCCTCAGTATGGCAGAGGCAATCTATAGTCTTTATCAGTGCCAATTTACCTTAGATGCCACAGAATCACTCGATTATCTGGAAACCCAACTCAACATTTACTCCTTACTAGCACTGTATCAGCACTACTTTCCTACCGAATGGAAAGCCAGCCAAGCGACTATTTACCCACCTACAGATGTAGATTGCCATAGTCCCAGAGAACTGGAATTCATTGTACTGATTTACACTCATCTGTTTCCGTTATCTCACTGGACTGTAGAAACAGCCTACGAACAAAGATTGCACAGCATTCCTATTACCCCAATGGGTATTGACTGGACAATGGATGGAGAAATTGAACATCTCAAAGATGGTTGGCAACTACTTTTACCCTTTAGCCATGACAGTCGCCGTTGGCTTGATGACATACACCCAGAAGGTAGCGATTGGTTTGATAGTGAATTTGCAATTTACGAAATTACGTACAGTGACATCGACCACCCAGACAAAATTGACCACAAAAAACTGAAACGGCAGTGTCATCACTTAGATAATCCTTTAAAGTTTCTGCCTTTAACTTTAAAGCTGCTAGACCATGAAACTAAAAACCTTTGGTTGGACGAGTACGCAGACGATTATTACTACCAACCTGACTGCACCTCTTTTCCTTGGTCAAAAGCATCTATTGATTTGCTCACTAGAAAATGGCAGCAAGCAAACCGAATGCTGAACTGTGCAGCCAACTTAATTGATTGGCTAGAAGCAGACTTAAAACCTCATGCTCAAATCCTACTAAAACTATGGAAACAAGCATTGAAACCACGTTAATCGACGTTACATCCACACCAATTCTATCCAGCGAAATTCTACGAGCAATTTTGGCAGACCCTCCCCGAAAATCTCCAGTAATTCAAGCAGAATTGCTGTTTTTGGATGGCATTTACATCTTCCATCACCGAGACAAAGAAATTGCCGATGCTCATATTTACAAATGTATCTCACCCGCAGCCCTGAGAATTGCTTTCAGCAATGAACCAATTGATACTGGTTGGATGGAACCAGGAATTGTGCGCTGGGGTACGGGCAGTACAGACACATATTTGGTAAAATTCATAGCACCAAGCACTTATACGATTAACTGCGATGAACTTGGCTCTTTAAGCGTTCCGCTACCTGCAATGGTGTTTGTGGGCAAGGGATTAAAATATTGGGTTTGGGCAATTCAAGAACAGGAGTTTACTCCTCAAGCACCAGCTTTTCATGTGCCACTACCCAATGTCTACAGTTCTGGACAGGTGTGTTGGGGAGTGAACGAACCACCTGCTGCTAATGGTCTATCAATTAACCATGCTTGGAATTTGTTTATTTCCAGTATTTTCACCAACCATTTAACAATAAGTAAATCACAAAAATACCGCAAGGATGTTCGCCAGCAACTTCTAAAACTGCACAAAAGATGCAGACGTTCAACCTATCCTGTATCTGACCTTGTGCCTATCGGCAATCAGAAAAGTGTCGCTATGCTTGTGCAGGAAATCCTCGATGAACCCATTGCTTGAAGGTATTATTGGTTACAAAATTGTCACAAATTCATCTCTGCCAACACACACCAGCAGTGGACTAGAGTACCTTTATGCCGGAAATGGCATCTTTGCTAGAGCCATTCGTCCTGGCATAGAGGTATTAATGCCTATTTGCTTGTGTTCCCAAACTATCAAAGGGCTACCTCACCTAACACCTTATCTCAAAGTCACTCCCTTAATTCCCAAACCGCTACTACTGGAAATGTGGCGGTCGAGTTATCAAGCTGGCAATCAATTTCATGAAATTCTCTTTCACCTCCACTCTACTGATGCAGGCTGGGATTTACAAGTCCCAGAACAAATTCAAACTCCAACTAGCTGCCAGCCAACTCATTCTGGGAGTGACTCTTCCCACCAGAAAGCGGCTGTAGACATCCATTCCCACGGTTCCTTACCTGCCTTTTTCTCTACCACTGATAATGCTGACGAATCTGGCTTTCGCATCTATGGAGTACTAGGTAGAGTTAATACCCTGAAACCAGAGATTAAAATCCGGGTTGGACTGTTTCGCCACTGTTGGGATGTACCTGCTAGAGCAGTGTTTGACATCGACCGAGACTTTTTTATGGTTGATGTCTCACTTTCATCTGGCTGCAAATTTTACAGTACCGATGTACCGCCTGTAAATGTGATGGAGAAGCTATGGAGGTGAATTTCAATTTAGCAAATGCTTGTCCCCTCACCAATACCTGTATCAACTTAACCAACCGTACTATGGAGCTAAATCTTGATTTGGCAAATGCTTCTCCTGTCGTGACTGTCAACTACTCGAAGATAGAACTGTGGCTAGTTGGGTGCGGTGGTACTGGTTCTTGGTTGGCTCCTTCTTTGGTTCGGTTAGGTAGAGTTCTTTCTCAGCAAGGTAAACAGGTGAAACTCTACTTTGTTGACCCGGATCGTGTTGAGTCAGCTAACGTTTTACGCCAGTGCTTCTGTGATGCAGAAATCGGACTCAACAAAGCCAAAACTCTGGCACTGCGCTACTCCCTGGCTTGGAAGATGGAAGTTACAGCGATCGCTCAACCTTTCCAACCCAAATGGATTGTCCCCAGTTACAATACCCTGATTGTTGTCACTGCTTGTGTAGATAATGCCAAAGCCAGAGAGTCAATTACCCAAGTACTTCAGCACAACACTCATCGCCCCGCGCCTCACATTTGGCATTTGGATTGCGGTAACTCCAAGCGTAGTGGTCAGGTAATATTAGGTTCCCATCTGTCTACTAACCCCAATGACTATCATTTTGAGGCTTTGGGCTGCTTTCGCTTACCTGCGCCAACTATACAGCAACCCGATCTACTGGTTTCACAACCAGAAGAGTTGGCAGACAACAACTTGTCCTGTGAACAAATGGCCTTGCTCAATAGCCAGTCCTTGAGCATTAACCAGCGAGTTGCTGCGGAAGCTTTTGATTACTTGTTGCAATTGACGACGGGGAAACTACGACGATTTGCTACTTATTTCGACTTAGAGAGTGGTAGCGGAAAATCCCTGTATACAACGCAAGTCAGTATTATGCAGGCGATTCTCCTCGGTCAATCCTGCGCGTAGGCGTAGCCCGCATTTCTCTACGAGACGCTCTTGCTAGCTTGCTTCCACGTTCGCGTAGCGTCCCGTAGGGAAGTGGTACGACAAAGCTCATTGACCGTCGTAGACATCGCTCCCCTCTCAAGTTAATAACCAAGCACTGTACAGTTGCTTCTGTACGGTGCTTCAATTGAGCAAACCAGCCCGCAACGCTAATACAGCTGCTTGGGTGCGATCGCTTGCACAAAGCTTGTTCAAAACCCCACGCACATATACTTTTACACTTCCCAAGCTGAGATAGAGTTTCTGGGCAATCTCGTTATTGCTATAGCCTTGGACAATTAACTCCAAGACTTCCAGTTCCCGATTTGTTAATGGATCTGCTTGCAGAATGCTTGCTTGCTCTGGATCAATTGCAGAGATCGTCACCGTCTGAGTAGCATTCGGTTTTACCGTCGCTGCTGCTCCTTGACGAGTATGCTTGAGAACAATGCGAGCGATCGCTGGATCAATCCAAGACTGACCTTCATGGGTGATATGCAGCGCTTCCAGCAACAACTCGAACTTAATTGTCTTCACACAGTAAGAGTCTGCCCCAGCTGCAAACGCTGCCAGTACCATCTGCTCTTTGGCAAACGAAGTAAGCATTATTACTTTAGTCTGTGCAGCAGTTTCCGACACTAGAGATTCCCGAAACTGCTGCACCAGCCATATTCCGTCTCTATCCGGCAAGCCAATATCAACGATCACTATGTCTGGTTTTGTACTTTGGAGCAGTTTCAACCCATTGGAGGCTGTAGCTTCATCACCCACGACTTGAATACCTTCTTGCTCATTGAGAGAACTACGCATTCCAATCCGCGTTAAGCTATGGTCTTCAATAATTGCTACTCGAATATCTCCCATCATTTACCTCAGCAGCTTGGTAACTATACTTTCTTAACTGTCGAATATGGTTTCAAGGAAAGGATTACTCCATTGGACGAAAAATTTTAGCTATTTAGCCAAAATGTGGCTATTGAGATGCAAAGCGGCATTTCAATGTTATTAAACCTCATCCAGATTGAAACCAGTAGTTTTTACAGTATTGGTTGAAAAGTTCATATATCAAAGGCTACATATCTCAACTGGCTGTTGAAAAAGCTCCAGTGTTCAAAATGGACATCGTTTAATCTGAAAATTCTCTGAAAAAATCTTCCTAAAGTATAAAAAAATATAAAAGCACTGAAGTTAAACTGAAACCAATACAGTTTATTCTGACTTGTGTCCACATCACACTTAGAGGAGGATGTAGCTTATTTCTAAGCGAGAACCTTGGCTCTTACACATAACATAGCCAGATTAACAATTCGTAATTACGTTATGGATCAATACGGTTCAGTTAGGGCTAAAACTCTTTGTCAAAGTCAATTTTTTTAACGAACCGCCAAGAACGCCAAGGACGCAGAGAGAGGAAAGAAGAGCTTAATTGAACCGTATTGCGTTATGGATGGAAATTTAGACCCCAACCATAAGGTTGTGACCTGTAAAGATGGGAGACTATAACCAGTTTCTTAATTACAAATTACGAATTATGTTGACCAATGCCTTGAGTTTCAGAAAATTCTGATGAATGTTCATCGCCGTGTAGTGGTCAGCATGGCGGTTGAAATTACACTTTTCCCAACGAAATTTAGCTTGACTACTCTATTTCTCTACTCGGAAGGGATTAGGTTTATTAAAGGCGTTTTATGAAGAACACTTTATCTTGGAATATAACTTCAGAACAAAGAAACCAAAGAATTCTGCTGGTGGATGACTCAGCTGACAGCCTCCGCTTGCTGCAAGTCACTTTAAAGCTGAAGGGATACAACGTGATCATAGCCGACAGTGGTGCTGAAGCATTGCTAAAAATTGCTGAATCTCCTCCCGATTTGGTACTGCTAGATGTGGTGATGCCGGATATGGATGGCTACGAAGTTACCCGCCAAATTAAGCACAATTCAAACTTACCTTTTATCCCAATTTTGCTGGTGACAGGTTCTGAAAAATCAAGTGTCGTCAAAGGTTTAGATGCAGGTGCAGATGAATTTATTCGCAAGCCGGTAGATAAGAAGGAATTACTGGCCAGGGTGCGGGCTTTGTTGAGACTGAAACACAGTATGGATGAACAACTATTCCTTAGTCAGCGACGGGAAGATTTTGTGACCCGTCTCACTCACGACCTGCGAACTCCGTTGATAGCTGCTGACCAATTCCTAAAGTTGCTACAAAGAGGTGTTTTTGGTAATACCTTATCAGCAATGCGTGAATCTTTAGAACAAATGGCTCAGAGTAACCAAACTTTGTTGTCAATGGTCGATACCTTGTTAGAAGTTTACCAGTATGAAGCTGGAGGCAAAACTTTGGATTTCTTTGTAGTTGACCTGTGGGAATTATGTCAGCAAGTAGTGCAAGAACTAATGCCTTTGGCCGATGTTAAACATTTAACTCTCAAAGCTGTCTTGACAAAGGGTACTGAAGCTTCTTTAGTTAGAGTTAAAGGCGATCGCCTGGAACTACGCCGACTACTCACTAACTTAGTTGGTAACGCCATTCGCTTCAGTGATGCTGGGTCAATAGAAGTTCGCCTCAATTCTACTGTTCAAGGGGTAACGATTGAAGTAGAGGATACAGGTATTGGCATGAATCCAGAAGAACAATTACTCTTATTTGATCGCTTTCGACAGGGCAAGCATCAACGTCGGGGGAACGGTTTAGGATTGTATTTGTCCCGTCAAATTGTTGAAGCCCATCAGGGAAATATTTCTGTTTCATCGACTGTTGGGAAAGGCAGTATCTTCACAGTTTATTTACCTGTGGAAACAGCGTATTCAAAAATGTTATCAGCATAAAAAATTTGGTAAATCGAGCTTAAGGATTTGCACCGAAATAACCTACCTACTTTATCAAAAAACTGATAATCAAGGTTTTCAGTTATTCAAAAAGGTAACTTATTAATGCGTGCCTCTTAAGGTAGTTTTACCAAGATTCATCTGGTTCAGGTGGACGCCAACCACGATTAGTTGAACTTTCATAACCTAGTCTATCAATTGCTCCAGGATTGCTATTGAGGAATTCATCTAAATCTTCATATCCACTTGGATAATAAGAACCTGATGTAGGTTTGATAGGATTTTCCTTAATTATTATGCTTTCACCAGGTTTGAGATGAGCATATTCGGGGTAATGATCATCTTGCGATATATCATCAGAAGGAGTGATCAACTCATCTCCTGGTGAATCTGGGTCATCGTCATAAAGCATTACTAATAAACCGTCTTCTAGCCGTTGAATTCTTTTATTCATAAAATCTAGTGGTAGCTTGAAAATTGTGTAGCTTAAGTAACACAGTAGAAAAATGATAATACGATTAAAAGTGCTGTTCAGCTATTTAACTTTCTTGGAAGTCTGCTAGCAGAGCTAACACCCTATAAAATACCGTCTGCCATGAAATCAGTAAATTATCCACTTGGATGATTTTATCGAGTGTAATTTCGTGCCAAGGTGAATATTGGAGTCTTATGCTTGCTAAATAAGCTATCTAATAGATGATTGGTAATGGATTTAACCACTAGAGTCTTAGAAGGTTCTGGTTTGAGCATACCTATCTTTAATGGGTCGTATAACAATGGTAAGGGGAGATATTTATCTGAACCAGAAATTATTAAAAATTCTCTGCTCGAACAGATGTTTGAAGCAGAAGATTTACAATCTCTATTACTGGTTAAAATTGACAGTAAAAATCCAGATGCCAACCATTTAAGACAAAGAACCTTTAGTGATGGAATCCGACGCAAGTTAGCTTTCAGTTCTGGCAATAGTTATTACTTTGCTGATGGTTCACTGCATAAAAAAATTACACGCTTATTCGCTACAGAACCGGATACTGCCTGTCGCTATGGTTCTTTACTAGTTAGCAATTGCTACAAAGGCTCAGAAACTTTTACAGGGCTGCGAGTTAAAATTGTAGACTTTGAAGACCCACAGTATGCTCATTATAAAACAGGAGACTGTCACGGCAAGATTTCGCCCCAACTTGCCAAACAATTGGGAGGAGAAGGCAATTGTCCATTCCAATTTCGGTTTGCCTGGAGGAGTAATTGGGCTGAACCAGATAATTCTCAGTGCCCAAAAACCAGCTTCTTGTCCAAAGGTACTTTCCTACCCGATGCCAATTTGACTGATGCTAAAGGCTACGACATTATTATGGATCGTTCCTCAATTAAAGGCATTAAAAAGTCAGAACTCAAAAACTTAATCACCTGCGGTGACTATGAGTTTCCCCAAGCGGTAATCGGGAATAGAGGTAACGCCAAAGCTACCAGCTACGATAATAGTTGGCAGTTTACCATTTGGTACTCAGAAGAAGCAGTCAAACAAGATTTGAGCAAACCCACCCAAGAAAAAGCTAGAGAACTTGCCGAGTTGCAGCGTAATCCCTTGGTGTTGGCAAAATACATCATTCAACAATATGACAAACAACAGCGATCGCAGCAAGAGCAGCCAGAAGAAGCTTTTAACGAAATTGAGGGTAATGCTAACAATCAAGCACAGGAATCTCGCTGGATTTCCTTATTACGTAGCGATAAATATGGTCAATTGATTGAAACCCCTAAATTTCGTAAGTTTGCCACCGATTACATAGCCAATCAATGGCGTGACCTAGCGATTAAGGGAGGATACAACCATAATTCGGGTATGGCAATGCCATGCGATCGCCTAACTCGTGGCACAATCTGTGTACCCCATCTACCGGAAGGAGATGTCATTCTCACCCGTTATCCCATCGTCAACTCAGACAACATCCGCCTCTACCAAAATATCCACGATCCAGAATTAAAAAAAACTCGCAATGTAGTTTGGATTCACCCCAAGGATGCTGAGGAATACCACCAAGCCGATTTTGACGGCGACCAATTAATGGTCAGTTCTGCCAGTAAACTGCCTAATATTGCTCAAGAAACTCTCCGCGCAGGTGAACCGGGACGATTTGAGCCAGTTAAACAACGCTCTAAGCTAGCGTATACGGAAATCACAGACGAACAAGGCAACTTAAAATACAAAAATTTAGCAGAGATTGCTGCTGCCAGCAGTCAAAATAAAGTAGGGCTAGTAGCAACAAACATTGGGCGCGTACAGTCATCGATGCCCCAAGACGGTGAGAATGTGGAGCGATTTGACAGACGACAAAGGAAGCTACTAAACCGTCTATTTCAGGCACTTCAGGTTGAGGTAGATTCGCCCAAAAGTGCAGAAAGATTGGAAGATATCAAGGAAATAGGTGGAGAAAATTTACTCGCCGATGCCAAAAAATGGTCAGAGTCTCACCCCAGTTACTTCTTTGACTTTAAAAAAGATGAACGGCTTTATCGCTCTTTTGCCATGCCTGCGGATGCACCTGGCTCAATTAACGTTATTGCAAGAGTTGTAGTCAATCCTTTGTGGGAACCAACACGCATTCGTAGCAGAGATAGGCATGAGTTTCGCTACCTGTTTCCTAAAGAGACGCTATCTGTAGATGCCTTGGAATGGGCAGAAGAACTGAAAACAAGGTTTCAGCAAGCTAGAGACGAAATTAAGGAACGGGTGGGAGATGACAGGGAAGCCTTTAATGAGGAACTAGGGAAGCTCTACGAAAGCTATCGGGCGGAAATTGATGAATTATTCCCCACTTCAGAGGAACGATTTGTAAGTCGTGCGGACAAGCTCCGCCAATGCGTAGCGTCTCGCAGAGAAGGGGCGGCAGCACTGTGGCATACACAACACACTCGTCCAGAATTAGATCGGCATCGCAAAGACTGTTTAAAACTGGCAGAACAGATGGAAATTACGTTTTCGTTTCAGAACGATTATGAACTGCCAAGTGTTGCATTACCACAGGATATTTATGTTTTGAGTGTTCCTTTCGGTGCAGGTGCTATTAAATGGAAAGAATCTTTAGAACAAAAGGGAATTAAATTTGATGCCACAATTCATCCTCAATTACCTCTGATTGAATTTGCTTTGAAAGACTTATCCCCCAAAGTAGTTGATAAATTAGCAGCTAAATTTGGCGAAAACATTAACGATTTAGATGAACTTAATATTCCGAAGGATTTGAGAATTATTCCTCCAGCAGATCATAGTTGGGCAACATCACGTCAGGATTCAGGTGTTGGTGCTTTGGCATATAACTTGTTTACAGAGGAAGTATGTCAACAGCTTCAGGATTTTCAGTTTGATGAAATTAAAGTGTTGGGTATCAAATACAATCACTTCGCCAATGAAAACTTTGCTAGTAAGCAATGGAAAAAGCGCAGCGTTACTTTGGAAGTGGGAGTTTTTGAGTTACCCGAATCACACCCAGAGCATTATCGTTACAACGGTACACCAATATTACAGATCGATGGCAAGAATTTAGGCACTTTTGCTCCTGACAGTCCGAAACTACCAATTGGTGCTACATTTGCAGCTAATTTGCAGCCAGATGGCTCTAGTATTATCCTCAAGGTTAATCCTGAGTCAATCAATCTGCCAGAAGTTCCATTACTGGAATCAGAACCAAAGTTAGATACTGCTGGGCAATTCCGAGCTATTCACCGTGAACTCTGGCGTAAAGAAATGTTTGATAATTTAGTAGGGGCGATCGCTACTACCTACGAACAGCGACAAGCCAATCAATCTGCAAGTAATGAAATTGAGCAGTTTAAAATTGGTAGTCATTGGACTGCTTATGTGCAACCCAGTGGTGATTTTATTGTGCGAAATGAAGGTAAGCGAACAATTTGTCGAGGTAATCTACAGACGGGTGAAGAGATACTTCCACTTTCAGAAGAACGTGCCAGTGAGCTAGAAGCGATGATTTTAGAGAGAGAGCAGTTACTTCACATCAAACATGATTTATCACATAATGGACACCATATTAGCAGTCAAGATATAGAGTTGAACTAAAGTGGTAAAGGAGATTATTTAAATGCGTAAAATAGTATAGGCGCTTTTATAAATTTACGATTACCTTTGAAACCCCAATAAGACTTTTCTTAAAAATTATTGATTTTAGAGTAGCTTTTATTTGATATATTAAAGATATTTTCAAACCGAAGTAAAGCCCATAAAAATGGTGTATCAAATAAAGGATATTTGCAGATGTGGCTCAGGTATGGCGTTGCTCAAGAAAAACCTTAGTCTCAATTGAAGATGTTAGCCTGAGAAAACTCAGCTAATGTGTCCCTAATGTGGTCATGAGTTGACAGCAAAAAAGAGCTATGAATTTATCAAACTTATCATTAGAATTGAAGTTGGCTATTTGCGTGATTGCAGCCCAAGCCTATGCATAAATAATAGACAGTTTTTATCAATTTAAACAGGTTATCAATAATGTTTGCATCGATATTCAAGGAAATTATTAATGACTTTATCTACTTTACCTATAGAATTTGAGTTAGCAGCAGCAAAAATCTTATCTACTCATTATCCACACTCTCGATTTAAATTAACAGCAGAAATTGATAAAGGTTTTTTAAAAATTGATTTTCAAGGCTACTTTACTGAAAGTTCTGATCCTAAAAACCGTCCTTATTCTAATCCTATTAATGAGTTTTATCGAAATAAAAAGATTGATTTTCGGCTGTTTTGGTCTGGTGAACATCTAGCGTTATCGGGCTGGTGGAGAACTGCAATTCTATCGCTTGAGTACACTCCCATACGGCAAGAGTGGTTGAATGAAGATGGGGAGGAAATTTCTCGTCCCTATCCAGACGGTGATAAGTTTGAGGCAATTGCTAATTCTTTGTACCCAATCTTACAACAGTATTTTCCTATTTGAAGATTACGTTTAAAAAGAAGAGCAGATTTACAAATGATAGTTGCTAAAATAAATAAGTTAATAATTTCTTCCAAAATAAAAAATTACTTTTCTATTAAAAAGCTAATTCACTTAATAGAAGCGCGGATAGTGGAATTAGATGAAAATCTAGAATTAACCACTGAAGATATTTTTGAGATTGTGTGCCTAGAATATCACCTAAATGCTGATTTTATAGAACAAGAGCTAAGTTGTAAATGTCCATTTGCATTAGCTGGCTTTTTAAGTGAGTTAGAACAGACAGAAATTTCTGATTATTTAACATTTGATTAATTTATTACCTCTTTTATAAAGTAAAATAAACAATAAGCTTTTGACCACCGACACAGAGACTTAATAACTATTAATTTTAACTATGAACCGCTCGGAAATAGCTCGGAAGATTGTTAAAGAATGTGGTATTGAGCTAACCGAAAAACAAGAACAGTATGTTATTGCTTATCCTTTTTCGCCTGATGTCTTCCCCGTTGCCATAGGTGACGATGGAGGCATTGTTTTTTATGAATGTGAAGTGGCCATTACTAGAGTTGGTGATTTAATTCAAGTCGGTCATAGATACGATACTGCTGATGAAGATAATATGTTAGTTAAGTCAATGGAATTAAAGAGGTATACAGCCTCTTTTAGATGGTACATAACTGTAGTTGATTCTGATGGTTATGAGTGGCCGATGTTAGTTTGGGAATTTAAACGTATTTCCTTTTAATCTTAGGATTCTTTTTCCCCGATAGCCTTAACTAACATACAAACTTCTTTATGTCCTTGTACTGCTTGCTCCCAAGTTGAATATCTCCTGAATTGACCATTGTGTTCACCTCCAAAAACCATAGTTTCAAAAAGCTGTGGCTCTTGATTAGGGAAATTGGAATAATCCTTTCCTAGAAAGATTGTAGAGACTTTTCCCCAAGAAAAAACACTTAAATCTACTTGTAGATTATTATCATCTTTCCGCCACTTAGACCACTGCTCAAGAGTTGTTGGAGTAATAGGCTGTTGATTTTCATCTAGTATATAAAGACCATCTAGCATATCCATATAATTCCTTACCATAGCTAATAAACTTAAGAAACACAGCTACTTTACCGAAAGCTTTGATCCGAAAAACAGTCTTTATTCTAATCCTATCAATGAAATGTATCAAAATCAGAAGATTGATTTTCGGCTATTTTGGAGGAGTGAACATCTAGCGTTATCGATCTGATGGAGAAATGCAATTCTATCAAAACAGTTTAGTTTGCACTTCATGACAGCTTCGCCATTTCTACCCCAAGAAGGATAATTGAGACGAGCGATGCCTACGGCAGGCTGCGGTACGAAGAGGGACAAAAAGTAAGCAGTTTGTTCTATTATTGGGTAGACAAGTCTAGTCAAGTCTAGTCATGAGCCGACCACAATTAAACATCAAATTTGATGGAGAGGGCGAGAAAGAACTACTTGAGGCTGTAAAGGCACGAGCGCAGGATGAGCGTATTTCTCTTAAAGAATTTGTGTTGGATGCGTTGAAGAATCGTCTAACAGTTCCTTTGCTTGTTCAATCTACCCAAGCTAAACCAACTATTAGCAAGGTAGAGGTGGATGAGTTGAAACGGCGTATAGCTAATAATCAGATAGGCTTAATGGGGGAAATTAGGAAGGACAGAGATCAGATTGCAACTCTTGCAGCAGCGATCGCTCTGATTGAATCGCGTCTGGATGTTCTTGACCCTCCTACTTTAGCAGTAGGTGAAGATAGTCAGGCTAGACAGTCTAGACATGGATGGGAAGAAGACTGTGAACCAGGAAACAGAGCTTGGGACACCTGGGGAAGTGATGCTATTGAGTTCTTAGATACAGTCAGATGGGGTGATGCTGATGGGTGAAATTAACGATTTGCGATTTACTGCTACACCAGAAGACTTGGCCAGATGGGAGTGGTTTTTTAAGGAAATGGAGAAACGCGGACTGATAACCATTTTTGAAAAATCTAACCAGTATGCAAATCGTGGCGACTCGAAGCTAAAGCGGCAATATTTCAAAGTCAAACTAAATGTAGACAATTCTGAGTAGTACTTGTGTAGGCGTAGCCCGCACTTCTCTTCTTAGGCTGCGCCAACGAAAAGGCATCGCTTTTCTTAGTGTGCGCGTTTCCATATTGTTCTAGTAAACTTTACTAGAACAATATGGGTTGGAGTTGGGTTTATGTTTATTCCTTGCTCTCATCGTCGAAACTCCATAACAGCACTTCAATTTCTCGCTGCAATGCCTCAATACGCCTACGGGTTGCTAACCCTTGTATTGCTACGTTGTATGCCAAGGTGTCAGGCTTCCCTAGATGCATGGTTTTAACCTTGCCGCTTTTCTGGTAGTCCTTGCCTTGGCTTAACCAGAACGCTTTTTGCTTGTCGTTCATCTTTGCCGGGAACACTGGGTAATGACTCCACAATTTCCAGTATTCATAGCAGCCGTAGAGTTTTTTCACTTTGTAAGTGCTGAGGTAGCAACCAGCTGGGGGTACAAATCCACTGCTCTCTAGTTCTCGTACCTCAGCCCGCAGCTGGTCAAGTCGTTGGCGGCGCTCCTGAGACTTGACCTTTCTAAATTCTTCTGCCTTATTTCTAATCTCGTTTCTGTAAGCAGCAGCAATATTTTCAGGCGCAGGCGTGGGCATCACAGCATCTCTGTACATAGCCCAAATTTCCAAGTTCACCTTTTGGAAATCATGCCACCCATCGATAGTTAAATCTTGAATCAGCTGTAGTTTGTAGCGCCAGTCATTAAGTGTTGGTTCCCAATACTCAATCATGGCTTGTTTTATACCTTCCAAGTTTTCAGGCTCATCTACTAACAACCACGCGATCCGAACATCGGACATCGCCGCGAGATGACTGTATTGACTATTGGCAATCCACTTTTGATTTAGATTGAGTGTGGAATCTATATACAGTATTTTGTTGTCTGCCTCTATGCAGAAGTAGACTGCTGGCACGGTTGGAAGTGTCGCCCGATTTCCTAATGGGACAGATGGTAGTGAGAGAGGATCAATCCCACCTGGGGGTGGTAATGGTTGTGTTGTACTGTTCATCTCACAGTTGGTAGTAGACTAAATTGTTCTAGTAAACTTTACTAGAACATTATAGGATAGGCGCAAATTCCTTAATCCTTAAGAGGATATTTGTTCATAAAACTGCTAACTGTCAACATTAGCCAACTGGACAACTTATAAATCGCCATTTGGTCTAGCTATTTCTAGATCAAGCCTTGTTAGGCTAACTGCTAAGGCAATCAGCTTTGAGTACCTATGGCTAC
This sequence comes from Nostoc sp. UHCC 0252, assembly GCF_034931145.1. Taxonomy (NCBI): domain Bacteria; kingdom Bacillati; phylum Cyanobacteriota; class Cyanophyceae; order Nostocales; family Nostocaceae; genus Nostoc; species Nostoc sp. UHCC 0252. The sequence continues at coordinate 26,214 of NZ_JAYGHE010000005.1, forward strand.
CAAAACACTGACCAAACCTAAGCAAAGACAAAATTCTCAAAATCGCTCATGGGAAAACCTGACAGATCGCCGCAAACTCCGCCATATTGAAAACACATTGGATAAAGCGATCGCATCCTCAATTCAGGATGATTCTATCCAGTCCCACGAGGACTTTAAAGCCTATGTAGAAAACTACAGCCAGGAATCGGGTAAAGCCCCCATTACAGTAGAACTCTGTGTTGGAGGTGGGGATGATGACGAGATTAGAGGCTATCGCTTCTACCTCACCAACGATCCGAACCACAGAACTAGTGGCAAATACCTGATTAAAAACCTCGAAGGAATTACCAGCAAAGATGAAAACTACTTCACCCCTTCTAACATTGCTGAAATTTGCGGTTTTGCTGAAACAGAACTAGACGATCTCGATGATGAATTAGAAGATGACCTGCTCGATTTAGATGAAGAAAATGAAGAAATAGATGATACAAACGACGAACTAGACGACCTATTAAATGACGATTTCAACACCGAACTTGATGACCTAGATGACTTAGGTGAAGAAGACGAGCCATCTGTTAGTCGTGTTAGCGCAGCCCATAAAACTCAAGCCAAAATTTCAACTAAAACCCAAAGTAAGTCTCAGCCTAAAACACAACCTAAAACTCAGGACAGAGTTAATACCAATAAAACTGCTGCCAAAAACTCCAAATCCAGAGAGCCTCTAGACGAAGCTTCGCGTTTAAGTGCCACAGCTGCCACCAATGGACGAGAAGTGAATGGGGTGAATTTGGCAGGCTTAACAGGACAACTGGCATCTCTAGGAATTGCGGTAGGACAAGGTGTTTTGGAGCAGCTAGCAGCTGAGGCTGATGAAAAGCGGCTTGAACGAATTCTCAAAGAACTGCAACAGCAGAATGACCGCGTAGATAACATAGCCAGTCGCTTGCAAGAAGCAAAGCCGGACTCACCAGAGTCTCAAAAGTCTCAAGATTTTCAAACTGTATCTGAAAAATCAGCCGCAGACAATCCACTGGCTGTAGCTGCTACCAAAATCGGCTCGAAAGTAGATAATCTTGGTGACAAACTAGACCCCAAATACCAATCTCAACCATTTGAATTAAATAAGGATGCCAGTGTCAGCGAACAGCTTGATCAAATTGAAGCCTACCTGAAAGTTCTTTCCAAGCGACTTGACCGTTTAGAAATGGTAATTAGCCGATTGGAAAAACAGATGGCAGCACCACAAAATAATTCTACTGTTGTCGAGTCAGAAACTGATGCAGATATTGTCCAACCTAACTCTGCTAACCAGCCACCAGCAGACGTTGACATTTTAGAACATCTAACGAAACGCCAAGCACAGCAACAGCAAGCTGCTTGTGCTGATGCTTTAGTTGGATTTGCCAAAGTTGCTGGTGAGTTATTTGACCAATCACCCCAAGCAGGTATCGCCATTTCCAGTAACAAAACTTTATGGGTAGAAGCACAGGACAAGCAGGTAGCGATGCCTGCGGCGGGCGTAGCCATCGCCTTAGAAAATACCCAAGGTGAAACACTCTTTGCTGGTACTCGCACTCAGGGACAGTGGGCGATCGCACAAGACAATCTTAGCCCTGATGAAAAGACGGGCATCTGCAAACTGCCACAGTCGAAAGAAGAATACGCCCTCAAAGCCAGTACCCAAGCATTAATTCAAAAATTTCAAGAACAACTACCTAACCGATTTAACAGCAATGATGAACCGACATTCACCTGGACTGAAAAAGGCAAAGTCAAGTACGAATTTGAAGTAGTAAAACTGCCCAATGATACACGGCTACTTCAAGGATTTAACCCTAATCGTAACGATGAACAAGTGCTTGATGCCGTTTTAGTACCAGGGCAGCCCCCAGAGATTTTGCAGTGTAGCATCCCCCTGCGTGAGATAGAAACGCTACTGGACAATCAGCAATCAACTCGCTCTACCCAAGCCCAGACTGATAAAGATACTGCAAGGCAACGCCAGAAACAAACTCAAAGAAAAGCCAGCAAACCAGAAATGCAAGTTTAATTCTACAAACGAGAAGAGAAAAATGAACAACACAAAATCTCACATTTCTCAGTTAAAATTGCTGTCATCTCGTAAATTTTCAACCAACTTGAGAAACCTGAAAATCAACCGCACTGACTTACTTTTCATTTTACTATGTCTTGCGATTGGAATTTATTTGTTAGCGACCAAACCCATATTCGTCACTATTTTGGGATGTGCCACCATTGTTTTCTTGAGTATTGGGTATGTAATTCGGACAGTACCAATTTTAGAAAAGTATTTAGGTAGAAAAATTCGCTTTTGGCATATTGTTGCCGTCATTATCACTGTTACCGCTTTACTCGATACCTTTACAACTCCAGCCCAAGCTATTTTCTTAAGTGGGTTGGAAAGCTTCTTCAACAATTTAGCTCAACAAAGTTCCCAAGCCGGAGGCGGTTCTACTAGCACTTTGGATGCCAACGTTGTTGGTTTAACATTTAACCTCATCCGAGGTGCATTCTTGCTGCTGGTTGCTGCTGCTTCTCTATTTGCCTATAACCAAGCACAGCAAGGTAACGACTGGCGACCGATTGTTACTCAAGTTGGTTTAGCGTTCTCCATCGTAATTGCCATTGATGTCATCACTTTCATATTTGTCGGTAATGGCGCAGGAACAACATCAGCCATCAGGTAAACCCTCACTGGGAGCAGGGGATGCAGGGGACGCAGGGGGAGCAGGGGGGGATTAGTGATTTCTCAACCAAGGTGATGGATTATTAATCATATTCACCAGACCAGATAAAACTTGGTTGTAATTTGCATAAATTTCTCGTCCTAATTCTACATTCATGTAGTTGCATTTGACAGCAAATTCAATCCAGGTTTGAGTTTCGGCAGCTTCTGCTTGTCTACGACACGCTCCGCGAACGCAATCATTTAATTTAGCGATAAAAGCTGCTTCATAACGCCGTTTTCTCCATGCTTCTGCCATATTTGCACACACAGAACGTGATGATCTACGAATTTGATCAGTTAACGAATATCTTTCCTCGACAGGGAACTTCTTTGATAACTCAAAAATTTTCATTGCTGCTTCAAAGGCAATTTTATAAATTCCCAAATCTTTATGATCTTTGATTGCTTCTTTATTCATTGTTTTGCCTCCCCTGCTTCCGAAGCCTCCCCTGCCTCCCCTGCTCTCTTCACCATAATCTCACTTTTTTGCGTTGCTCCCCCCTCACTTGTCACTTCTTGGTTGACTGACTACTAATGCAGCACTAGAGAATTACACAAATATGGCACAAGACAATCGAGAATTCATCAAAGTCAATCGGATTCTAGGTAAGCAAGCCAGCATTGGGCCAATTCCGGCTGAACAGTTACTTCCTTGGATTGCCATCATTGTAGTTTGCTATGTTCTCACCAATGGTTTACTCAGTTTGGGTATGGGTTGGTTCTTTGCCACCTCATTCTGGCTAATTATCAGTTGGTGGATTCTCACAGGCAAACAGCCCCATCAGTTTTTAGATCGATGGCGTAATCCACCGGGAACAGAGTGGTGCAATAGTAACAGCATTTACATCTCACCGATTCCCGAATATCGACCCTGGTGGGTGCGTCGGCGTTACGCAGACTCGCAAGTACAAATCCGATTCAAGCCGCTGATTGTACCGAATCAATATGGAGGCAAAAGTAAGCTCATGCCCTTCCAAAATGAGGTAAACATCTGCTGTATTGCAGAAATTAAGAAAGATGATCGTGAAGTGGCTGCCCTGTTATTGGATAAAGGCAACTCTCAGTATCAACTCGTGTTTGGGTTTCGCATCGCTGGACTGCATGACATACTGCATGAAAATGAGGTTAGCGAATTTGCCCGCTCTATCGAAGAGGGTTTGAAAGAACTACCTCCCGGTGAAAAAATTACTTTTTGTACAGGCTGTTATAGTGATGATACTAAGTCATATTTCCTACAGACAGACTCTACCAGGGGAGTCCCGCACAAACGCCAAACCCCGCTTACTGCCTTAGCAGACGATTGCCACTTGAAACCAGTTTCTGTGCTGCTTCGCAACGAGCAATTGCGGGTGGAACAACTCAAGGAAGCAGGTTCTCGCCAAATCTGGAACCAAATCGCCTTCTGTACTTGGACGAGCGATGATGAAGCTGGTTCACAGCAAAAGGATTTTGTGGGTGGACTGATTGAAAAATTCAGAAAATTTGGCTCTTGGGCAGTTGAACTGATTACAGGAAACAAACGCATTTACCAAGAGGAGTTTTTCAAAAAGCTCTTACTGCAAGGGTTTCAGCAAGGATTTATCCAGTGGGAATTGCTGCTCAATACCAAAATTGGCTTAGAAGTAACACCTTGCAATGCTACAGATTTGTGGCAGTGGCTTTGGAATCGATTTAATGAGGGTGCAGCACCTCCTATTCCCCAAGTCATTACACTCAAGGAGACTGAGACGGGACTGGAGTTAACAGAAACCCTAACCACCGATAAGCACATCTGTACATTACTGATTGAAGGACAACAGGGACGTTCCGCTTGTCCCGAACATCGGGGAGATAATGACCGAGTTTACCTCACAGGTAAAAGCAAGGTTTGTGGAGTCATGGTTGTAACAGATCCCCCCGTCGGCTGGTCTAATGCCCAAGAACAGCTAAAGTGGGTCTGGAAAATCCTTGCTTCTAGCTACGTCCACGATACAGAAGCTTGGATTGAAATCAGCCGCAGCAATGACTTCTTAATCCAAGACAACCTAGCGCGTCAGGCAAAACAATCCAAAACAGCCCGCACTTTAGCCATAACCAAAGGACAGGGACGGGACGTTGGAGCGGAAATCAAACAGGAGGAATCCTTTGAAGCCCAACGACGACTTTATGAAGGCACGAAAGCATTGCACTGTGCGCCTGTATTTTTAGTTTATCGTCACAGTGCCCAAGAGTTAACCCACGCTTGCAACTTGTTAGCTAACAGTTTTGAGACTGCCAAAGTAATTCGAGAGCGTAATATTGCTTGGGAAATTTGGCTGCAAACCCTGCCGATTACCTGCAAATGGTTGCTGCACGGAGGCAATCTCAGCGAACGCAGAATAACTTTAGATACCCATACTGTGGCTGGAATCATGCCCCTAACTGTCCCCAAGGACATTGATAAACAAGGTGTGGAATTCCTTACCAGTCGTGGTGGTAAGCCTATTTATGTAGACTTATTTCACCAGCAGATTGGACGCGCTCTAATTACAGGTACTTCCGGCTCAGGAAAGAGCGTTTTGGGATGGCGCTTTGCTCTAGAGGCATTAGCGAACAATATTCCCGTAGTTGGTATGGATATCTCTGCCAGTGGTAACAGCACTTTCAAGACGGCAATTGAACTTTTGGGCGAGCAAGGAGCATATTACGATATTTCCAGTGGTAGCAGTAACCTACTGGAACCGCCAGATTTGCGACGGTTCGACAAGTCAGAACGGGAACGGCGCATGGAATCGTGGAAAGATTTTATTCGCAAAGCATTAACAGCGATCGCAATGGGTAAAGTCACAAACCCCCATTTAGCTCAACGGGTTGATGCTTTACTAGTGAAAGCTTTGGATGTATTTTTAAAAGACGCAGAAATTATTACTCGCTACAACCAAGCCTTTGAGATGGGTTGGCTTTCACCAGAATGGCAGCAGATACCCACGCTACCAGATTTTGTCAAGTTCTGCACTAGAGAGCGCCTCAATCTGAGATCCTTTGAAGACATTGACCGACAGGCACTCAACCAAATCCAAAATCAGGTTAGCGCTTTACTAGCATCTAGGTTGGGGAAAGCGATCGCTCGTCCCAGCACTTTTTCCCCATTACCGGCGATTAAATTCTTTGCCCTCAGTGGATTGAGTAACGAACAGGATGCTTACTTGATGGCAATTAACGCCCATAGTGCCTGTATCCGTAATGCCCTATCCTATCCTCAGAGTTTGTTTATTGGCGATGAGCTTTCCGTATTGTTACGTAAAGATGGCTTTGCCCAGATTATAGGTGAAACCTGTGCCACGGGAAGGAAAGAAGGCATTGCTGTTCTGCTGATGTCCCAAGACCCGGATACCATTTGCGAGTGTTCAACAGGCGCTCAAATTATGCAGAACATGACCTACCGGATTACCGGACGTATTACCAGTAGCGGTATTGCTTCTTTCCAACAGTATCTGGGCTATCCCGTCAATATTATCAGTCAGAATGCTACTGAAGCATTTTTGCCCCGTACCAGCGACCTTTATTCTTGTTGGCTAGTAGAAACAGGTGGTAGATTCTGGCGTACCCGCTTTTACCCTGGAGAAATGATGCTGGCCAGTGTTGCCAATAACCAGGATGAACGGGAAGCACGAGAACGGGTGATGGCTCAGTATCCAGATACCGCTAAAGGCAACCTGTTAGGACTGAGAGCATTTACAGATGCTTACATTCCTGCTTTGAAGGAAAACAGAGGCTTTAAGCATATTGGCAAAGAGATAGATCAAACCCCAGTATTGCGCGATTGGTTACGCCCAACCGTAAGTCCTGCGGACAGGCCCCACCAAAGCGGAGCATCTCTGCAAGGAGAAGGCGATCGCCAAGAGAATAACGATGGCCAACAGGCTGAAAGTAGCCTGATTGCAAGTTGATATATCTAAAAACTGCATTAAGGAAGGTGAATCATGAAATCTAAACTTACCTTTATCAGATTGATAGCACTGATTTTAATTTTTGAACTTGGTTCTATCGCCAGTCCAGCCCTTGCTCGCACTCAAGACAACGGTCGAGATCCGGTAGCTGCTGCTGTTAGTAATAAAACTACTGGTAGTAGTATTTTCACCTCAGACACAGCATCTCAAATCAGTGATTTTGTGGGAGATGTCAAAAATTTCGCTCAAAATGACCTATTTAATCCTCTTGGCAATTTGCTCAATTCTGCCTTGGGTGCAATTCAAATTCCAGATTTAAACAAAGTTTTGGCAGGAATCATGAACGGTTCTGCCAACAACGATCCTGGAGCGGTGCTGTCTGAAACTTTGGAGAACAAAACCAATGGTCAAAGCTCTTATGGTATCCGTGAAGACCTTGGTAAATATGCTACTAGAACAGTTGCCACAGAGATCGCTAATCAGGCTACTTTGAGCCAAACAGCCCAAAGTCAGATGGCTCAAATTAAGCAAGCTACTCAACAAGATACTCAAGAAAACGTCAGCTTGGGTGAGGAATCCCAAAGTTTAGATGTCACCCAACAGATTTTGCAAAACCTATCTCAACAGACTGCCCTTACCAGTCGTGTCAACGAGCGGATGCTTATTGAAGCCCAGCAAGCACGCATTGACAGGGCATTGAGTAACACCTTAACCGCTCAAACAGCCAAGGAACTTTCAGCCATCAATACTGCCGATCGCCGTAAGAGTGTTGCCGCAGGTAATGCTGCAACTCAACAGGCGGGGTTATTGATCATGCCTGGTGGCATTACCCTTGGTTCTGACAAGCAGTAGCTACGAATTGGAATCTTAGAGCTAGTACCGCCGTGAAGTCAAAAGTCAAAAAGCTGATTAATCAACCTTTTTAGCTATTTTGTAGCAAGTTTTAAGAGTAGGGGCATGGTTGGTTTATTTATGCCGTGCTGTACTAGTTCTAAGTAATTAATTAGACATTGTAAATCAATTACAACTTACGCAAAACCTTCCATTTCTTCGTGTCTTCCCTTCTCTACGAGAGGCTGTGCCCCAAGCAAAGCTATGCCGCAGGCTTTATGGGACGCTCCGCAAACTCATTTCTTATCCGTAAGTCCTGTCAATTTTAGCTGCGATCGCTAACGCTTTCGACACTCATGATCCACATTATTGCTCAATCATTTCCAGTAACAGGCGGAGAATCCAATGCCCTAGAAATTATCTCCAGTTCTTTAGAACTTTCTCGTGCCACAGTTGAGTCGTGGAATACCGTCTGGCTAGTTACTTTAGATCCGCTCGGTTCGGCATTATGGATTGGCTTGATTAAATTGGGCATCACCTTGGGAGCTGCTAGCATCTTATTTGTAGCGCTGACTACTGGCAAGGAAATCATTGAAAAGCAATCATGGTCAGAACTGGCATCAATCTTTGTTTGGCCCATCGTAATTATGATTTTCTTGGGGGCCAACGGCAATATGCTGGCGAAGACAATTACTGTTATCCGAGGCTTCGCTTACAACCAAGTGCAAAGCGTTCTTCAGCTTCAAGTTGGTGAACTAACATTTCGAGATGCTATTACCAATGTGGCAATTAGCAGTATCGCTAGACAACAGCTAGAAAACCTCTATAGCGAATGTCAAGGAAAAGTCGGTACAGAGTTAGTTGAATGCTGGAACTCAAAGCAAGCCCAGGCACAGGCAATTGTTACCAAAGCTGAAGAGCAAGCTAAATCTCCACTCCAACCACTACGAGATTTTGGTAGTTTTCTCTGGAATAGAACTTTACCTGGTCAAATTGGTACTGCTGTTCAGTTTACCAATGATCCAGGTAGTGTGTTTCGAGATACTGCCATCCCCATTATTCGCTTTATCCTGTATGCCCTGCAATGGGGCTTTGTAAATATTTTGGAAGCTGCTCTGCTGCTAACAGCATTATTTGCACCGATCGCAGTTGGTTTATCTTTACTGCCATTACAAGGTCGTCCTATTTGGGCGTGGCTGACAGGGTTTATTTCCTTGTTTGGTGTTCAACTTGGTTACAACATTTTAGTAGGTTTAGCAGCCGTCGTGCTGGTGAAGTCGGGCGCTGAATTAGCATCTGATGTAGCATTTTTATGTTTCCTGAGCATCTTTGCACCAGTTTTGGCGGTATTGATAGCTGGAGGTGGGGGAATGGCAATCTATAACGGCATTTCTGCCAATGTCAAAGGCTTAACCGATATTTTTAGCAGTGCCATTGGAACTGCAACCAGTATTGCTCTACTCCGCAGGGGGTAATACCAATTTTGGATTTTAGATTTTAGATTAAAAACCTTTAACACAAGGCTGTTCGGTGGATTTTCAAACAATACTACTTATGCCAATTTGGTATGACTCTGCAAATTAAACGACTTCAAGCTCCATTGCTTCCAGAAGCCAAAAACCTCCTAGCTGTTTGCTTTATCTGCCTAACTGCATTTAACGGTCTGATATTTTTGTTGACTCTATTCACCGCTTTCAGGGTCAATAAAATCGCCGATCGCAAGACGACTTTTGCCCAGTTGGTAAATGGCGAGACAATCTACATTTCCGAGCAAGATCGCAACTGGCGTTATCCAGCTGTAATTCAAAAAGTAGTTAGTGACTGGACAACCCTAACATTTAACTGGGATGACAAACTCACTGGCACTAATCAACCAGACCAAGGCATTCAAGTTGGTAGAAATGGGCGGATTCCCACAAATACTTGGTTTGCTTCCCTGCTACTAGAACCGGAATTTGCCAAAGCTTCTCTACCGAAGATTGCCGAATTAATTCCTACTAGCTTCTTTTCAGGTCAACTGCGTAGCACCACTATTATTTCCTATCTGTCAGAACCGAGAGCAGTACGACCTGGGGAATGGGAAATAGACATGATTGCTACCCGCATTTTAGTTGACCGCACAACTGGTAGAGATGAACGTATTCCTTTTAACCGCACCTTTACCGTCCAAGCAGTGGAGATTCCCCGATCTCCTTTGGGTAAAGATGCCCCCCTGGTAGAACAGAAAATTTATGAAGTGCGATCGTCTGGACTGCAAATTACCAAGATGGTTGAGTTCAATTCTCAGCAACGACGCTAAAGGAAAAAGGTAGAATTATGACCAATTCAAATCAAAATCATGAATTTGACTACCTAAACGAAAACTCTGCTGATTCTTCGCCGGAATTCAACAGTACTAACGGCAATCATCGCTCTACCCAAGCCACTTTGGTCGCTGATGATGATATTAGCCTTGAAGAGGAGCAGTTGTTGGCAGGTTATAACCCTACCGCAAATCACCTCATTTCTGAAGAATATCGCTTGAAACAAGATGCAGAAGGAGCGGTAGAGCGACCGTTAGCAGAAAAACCTAGTGTTCGACTAGGTTCAGTAGTTGCCTTAGTGGGAATCGTTATTGGCTCTGTAGCACTGATCTGGTTTGGATTTCTCCAACCGAAACCTCCTGTCAAACAAGTAGTCCAAACCCCTACTACATCTCCAAAAGACGAACCAGTTTTAGATGAATCTGCCGAACTGAAAAGCAGATTAGCCTTTCAAGACCAACGGCAACAACTCAAAGTGGAACCTGTTGCAGCTAAATCCCCAAGTCCAACCTTACAAAATAAACCCAAACCAACGCCATCTCCTCAGACTTTTTCACCGCGCACAACTCCTACATCACGCATAACACCAATAACTCCTGTAAGAATTTCTCAACCTGCGCCCCCAGTAGTGCGGTATATTTCTCCAAATCCTGTTAGATATCAAGCTTCAACACCAATACGACAGCCTAAAAGTAATGTCGATCCTTTCCAGCAGTGGAGCCAACTAGCTAGCCTGGGACAGTCGCAAATCGGTAACTCTAAAGTAGCTGAAACTCAGTCAGAAGTTGCTGTTAACACTCAAACTCCAACAGGCTCGAAACCAACAGCTAGGGCATCCATTTCCACTCCCGAAGACCCTGGTATTCAAACAGTTTTAATTGGCTCCAAAAGCACTGACAGTAAAACTGATAACTTGACTCCAGGAATGGTAGGTATCCTCAATCGCACACCTGTAGCTCCAGCCGATCTCAATGTAAATGAAACTAAAGAGGTAGCACTGGGTACATCTGCTCCAGGTAGAATTATCATGCCGATGATTTGGGATCAGGGAGGGAATAATCCCAGCGATCGCTTTGCTATCGAGTTAACCAAACCTCTCACAGCCACAGATGGCACAGTGGCACTCCCGGCTGGAACTGTTTTAGTAACGAAAACAGTGGCAGTAGGTAAAAAGAATAACTTGGTATCTGCTAGTGCGATCGCGCTTATTTACCCTGACTCCCAAGGCACAGTCAAACAGGAAACTATTCCGGCTGAAACTCTGTTAATTCGCGGTCGAGGACAGCAACCGTTAATTGCTAAAAAGCTGAATGATGTGGGGACAGATATTGCCCAACAAGATTTGTTAGTTGGATTACTCAGTAGTTTGGGTAAAGTGGGAAGCATAGTGAATCAGCCCCGCACTCAATCTAGCACTGTTGTTTCTAGTGGCACTTTTAACCAAAGTACTATTACTAGTAACTCTAATCCTCAGATTTGGGCGGCGGCGCTAGAAGGCTTTTTTAGTCCAGTCAGTGAACGTCTGTCTAGACGCTCTGACCAAGCAGTGCAAGAATTACTACAACGTCCAAATATCCAGTTTTTACCTGAAGGTACAGAAGTCTCGGTTGTCGTCAATAGTTTTTTAAAAGTTGAACGATGAAACAATTTGCTACTCTTATCATCGGCACTAGCACATTACTGCTCAGTGTGACAGCGCCTGTTGTACAGGCACAAGCACAAACTCCTACATATCGCTTGATTGAACGGGATATGGCTGCAAGCAATAGGATTCAGGTTCAAATTACTCCAGGACGTGCTACACCTATTAGCTTCACTCAAACCGACGAGGCGATCGCCTACATTTTGGTAGCAGATCCTTCACGACTGGTCTACACCACAGATACAGATTTAAAAAACGGACGCGCCACAACCATCTTTCTGAGGGCAATCCAACCACTAAAGTTTCCAGGGGCTACCACCACTGCCATTACTAACTTACTTGTCCAAACTGTAGACAAAACGGGACAAAAGCGACTTTACAACTTCGATATCGTTCCAATGCGTAGAAACACTGGGTATGTTGGTATTCAGATTGCAAATGCGATCGCCTCCGGCACTGCGCCAAGACGCGGAGCGGCTTCTGAAAGTAGCGCGATCGCTGGTCAGCAGACACTATTAATAGATAAAAATCGCAGAGCGAGAGTAGATGATATTGAAACCGGGCTGAGAATTGCTATTAATCGGGGTTACACCAACAAAAGCGATCCAGTTGTTCCTAAAGTGCAGCAAGTTTTATCTCTGTTGCGAAATAGCAGAGTCACAATAAAAGAAGCAGCTACATCTGTTGGTGTTCCAGTTGAGGTTATTTCTGAATTAGGAAGAATCGCCTTAAATGACCGTCTACTCAGACTAGGACAGCAGCGCTAGAGGTGATGCACAGGGGAAAATAGAAAGGAAGTCAACAACTCTAAAATAGTTGATATACTGCTCACGGGTAAAAACTGAACTTCTGTCATACTGAACAGAATGACAAATGGCAAAACTAGACATTTCTAATGCGTTTGCGATCGCAGGACAATCACAAATTTTTCTCCCACCAGTCCAACATTGTTTGTCACCTTTAGCACCGAATCTCAATTCCTGTACCGTATATGCTGTGCTTTATCCAGAATCCTTTATGAGCAAGCTTTTTGAGACTTAACGGGAAAAGTCAGGTTAATGAAAAGGCACGCTACCACTAATGTTTGGATTTATTGTAAAGGATATTGTATTGGAGGCGGATATGGAAACTATGAGAATGTCTTTGGGTGAATATATGAATTTGGGCGAATATGTGAATGGGAAAATTTATCACGGTATCAAAACAGGTTTCAATGAAGCTTTTGTTATTGATGGAATTAAACGCGCTGAACTGGTAGCCAAAGATCCGAAAAGTGCAGAAATTATCAAGCCTTTAGCAGTAACTGAGGACGTGCGGAAGTGGCACATTCGGGAAAATGATAAATGGCTGATTTTTACGAGAAGAGGAATCAACATTAATCACTATCCTGCTATTAAGGAACATCTAGAGCAATGGAGAGAAGATTTAACCCACAAGCAAAGTAGTTCAAATGTAAAAGGCAGAAAAACTGGACGATATCAGTGGTATGAAATCCCAGATGATGTTGACTACTATCAAGCTTTTGAAGCGCCGAAAATAATCTATCCTGATATTGCAAAAGAATCTCGCTTTGCTTTTGATACAAAAAAATACTATCTGGGAAATACAATTTATTTTATTGCTAAGAACGATCTATTTTTAATCGCAATACTAAACTCATCAATTGTATGGAGTTATTGCAGGGAAAATTTAAGTGTTTTAAGCGGAGCATTACGTTTTTCCCGTCAGGTTGTAGAAAAAATTCCTATCCCCACTGCCACCGAACCACAGCACAAAGCAATAGAAACCCTAGTTAGCTATGTCCTGTATCTCTCAGAACAACTCAAAGACATACCCAGTCATGGCGAAAAGCTCATGGAAGTCGCAGACGACAAACTGATGCTGAGTTATTTTGAGCAAATTATTGATGCAGTAGTGATAGAGCTATATTTACCCGACGAGCTCCATGCCCACGATAAACAATTTATGCGTCATCTCCTACAGGAGAACTTGCAAAGCCTAGACAAAATTCAAGGCGATAAAATGCAAGCACTCCGCGAAATCTTTCGACGGTTGTTTGACAGAGAGCATCCAATCCGTGTAAGTATATTCTTTTTGGATAGCGTACCTGTCGTGCGTACAATTCGAGGAGTTGCATGAAAATCACGAAAATCGAACTGAAGAACTTTCGAGCTTTCTATGGGGAACACACAATCGACTTAAGTAAGAAAGGTAAAAATCTACTCATTTATGGTGAAAATGGCAGTGGTAAGTCTTCCCTACTCAAAGCAATTGAGCTATTCATCGATTCTCATGTACGCGACATCCAATTCTCTCAACATCGCAACTTTTTTGTAACTGATGCTGATGGTGGCTATGTCAAAATCTCTATGCGCTCTAGCGAACGCGACCCCGAAATCACTTACGAATGGTCGGATATCACCCGCGAAACCCATGTTCCTGTCGTCATCGAAGCCTCAAAAACAAAGGGGAGTCTGGATTACAAATCTCTCTTAGAAATTTACTTTCCTCATATCAAAGATAGCGAAGTTGACCTGTTTTACCTATTAATAAAAACTATCCTCAGCAACAGCACAAATAATCTTACAGGCAAACGTTTTAGTGAAGAATGGGCAGAAATTGAGCAAAGCGTCCCTCGCAGCAGAAAGCATACTCGCAAAATACAAGAACTACAAAACAGCCTCGATGACTTCAATTATGGTCTGAGTACTACCCTAAATCTTCTTAAAAACGAAGCAGCGAATATTCTCGAACGCTTTGGTTATCCTGTTCTTCTCGACTTCGACTTTCAGGGAGTCACTCCCGATCTAGAAAATAAATGCTTAAAAGGTAATGAAGTTATTCTGCGTGTTGACTTCCTTAACACTAAGTTTCCCTTAGCTCATCAGTTTCTTAACGAAGCCAAACTATCAGCAATCTCGCTTGCGATTTACTTAGCTGCTTTGCGAGTCAATCCAAGTAGCGCTCTAAAAGTCTTGGTACTTGATGACGTGTTGATTGGCTTAGATATGTCTAACCGTTTGCCTATCATCGACATACTAAAAGACCAGTTTAACGATTACCAAGTCTTCTTGATGACCTACGATAAAGAGTGGTACGAAATCCTGAAGCGATATTTTCCTTCTTGGAAAACTATTGAACTATATGCAGGACAAGGCAGCGATTACGAAATGCCAGTCCTTGTCGAAAACAAAAAATATCTCGACAAAGCCAAAGCCTATTTGCAAGGGAATGACCACAAAGCGGCTGCAATTTACTTACGTACAGCTTTTGAGGTCAAAATCAAATGGTTTTGCGAAAAAATGAATATTGCCATCAAGTATCGTGAAAAACCAAAAGACCTCAGTACTAACGACTTTTGGGAACCCATCAAGAATGCTAAAAACTCAGATGGTACTCCAAAATATATTAACGAAGATTTAGTGTTTCATGTTGAACTTTATCGCAGTTTTATCATGAATCCCCTCAGTCATGCTCAACTTGCGATCGCACCAAGACAAGAAATTCAAGACGCAATAGATACTGTCGAACGTTTAGAACAAGCCCTTGATGCAATCGTAATGGTTTAAGTACTACTTGGAGTACGTTGTGGTAAATGAAACCGTTCATCATGGTGAGAATCAAATTGCCATTTTCACCTAGAACAAGCCCTTGATGCAATCGTAATGCTTTAAGTACTAGTTAGAGTACGTTGTGGTAAATGAAACCGTTCATCATGGTGAGAATCAAATTGCCATTTTCACCATGCTTTCACCAAAAATTGCTGATTCTGCTTTAGTTGCCAAACTCTACCGAAGAACGTAACATGGAGTAATTAGGTTTTTAACGTTTCAACCACCTTGTTCACGAGTTCCATTGGATCAATTGGCTTGGCAATAAAAAGTTGAAACCCTGCTTTTAAAATACGTTGCTCATTTTTGGCTTCAGCAAAAGCAGTGAGAGCGATCGCTGGAATCTGTCCCCCTTGCTCTATATTGCGGGAGCGAACCTGACGAATTAAGGTAAAGCCATCCTCATCTGGCATACTGATATCACTAATCAGTAGAGCAGGCGATTGGTGTTCTAAAAGTGCCAGTGCTTCTTTTACTGATGCTGCCACTAATACATCTGCCCCGGCGCTCTGGAGGACAGTCTGCATTAACATCCGAGCATCTGCATCGTCATCCACAACCAGAATGCACAAGTTCTGCAACTGGGCAATTTTCTGATTGCCATGCAGCAATTCTCCTACAACTAGTTCCTCATTACTCAACTGCGTTGTCATTGTCACGATAGGTAGCCTCACCGTGAATGTTGAACCCTTGCCGAATCCCGCGCTGGCTGCTGTGATATTGCCATTGTGGAGTTGTACTATGTAATGAGCGATCGCAAGTCCTAGCCCTAATCCACCAGCAGAACGAGTAGTGGAAGCGTCACGCTGACTAAACCGTTCAAAGACGAATGGTATAAATTCTGCTTCTATGCCTCTCCCTCGATCAATAACAGTAATCTGAGCTTGAGACTCAACTTGTTCCAACCTGACTTCTACAGTTTCATTCTTGGAACTAAACTTGATTGCATTTGAAAGCAAATTCCAAACCACCTGTTGTAAACGAATGGCATCACCTAAAACGTTGGACACAGCATCAAGATGTAACTTAATTTGAATGCCCTTTGTTTCGGCTGACAATCGAATAGTATCTGCTGCTGACCGAATTACACTTGCTAGGTCAAGAGGTTCGATTTCTAAATTCATCTCGCCCTTCTGCATCCTAGCCAGATCCAGCAAATCGTCAATTAAGCGAACTTGTAGACGGGCATTCCGCTCAATCGTTTCCAATCCCTCAATTTTCAGTGCTTCATCCATCTCAGATTCAGTTAGCAATAGTTGCGCCCAGCCGTGGAGATTATGCATGGGAGTACGTAATTCATGAGACAAAACAGCGACGAATTCATCCTTTACTCGATTTATTTCTGCCAGTTCCTCAGTCTTTTGTCTCAGTTCTTCCTCTACACGCTTTTGTTCGGTGATATCAATGCCGATTAAAAATGCGGCTTTGTTCTGGTCATATTTTTGAGCCACAATTAAATAGCTACGATCTGCGCTTATGGATTTCAACTCATATAATGCTTCAGATTGATCTCCAGCAAAGAAATTTTGCACGAACTCACGAAACCCATTACCACTAGCTAAGAAGCCAATATCCTGACCAACAAAAGCTTCGGGAGGCAAATTAAAACTATCAGCTAAGTGCTTGTTGACACCTAGATAGCATAAATCTGAACTGACCCAAGATACAATTCCAGGCACAGCCTCAAGTACAGTCTGCAACTGATCTCTAGCAGCTTGCAATTTTCTTTCTGCTTGGTTGCGCTGGGTAATATCTAGAAATATACTTACACACCCCCGCACTTTTCCATCTTCATCAAATAAAGGGGCAGCATACTGCGACAGGTTAATCCTCACACCATCATCACGAACCACCTCAATCTCAGAATCCAGTATTTCCACACCATGAGTGGTAGCATATTGCATGGCCAGTTCTTCTGGAGCTAGTTCTCTGCCTGACTGGTAAACTTTAAAGTTAGTTGGACGTTCATCATTAGGAGCGCTGAGAGAGGCATTTGCGTCAACAGGTATGCCCAGCAGTTTAGCAAGAGCCGGATTAGCTCGAATAGTTCGGCATTCTGGATCTTCTGCAATGCCAATGCCAGTTGGAATCACCTCTAACAAAGTTTGTAGTTCTTTAACTCGTCGATTTAAAGCTTGGTTTAACTTGATAATTTTTGCTTCTGCTTGTTTGCGGTTCGTGACGTTTTGGAAGATTGCCAAGCCAGTCATAATTTTGCTATTTTCATCTTTGACTGGAAAAGTTTGTATTAGATAAACTTGATTGTTATAAGGAATTTCAATACACATTGGAGTACCCTGTAAGGTACTACGGTAAGCTGGTTCTATCAGTTCGTAAGTCTCAGGGAGAACAGTTTCGTGCAGCGTTTTACCTTGGAACTCTTCTTTTGGTAAACCAAAGATTTGCAGTTCTGTACCCTCAGCACCCATAAAGCGCATATCTCGATCAAAGAGAAAAACTACTCCATTAGGTAGATTTTGGGTTAATGTTCGGTATAGTTCTTCACCTTGACGGAGTGAACGCTGACTCTGTAATAAATCTTTTAGATTGATTTGGGCTTCTGTTTTATCAGAATCTGACTGCTGTTTGCTTGACTGGAAGTTAGCAGTTAGCGCACTGATTAATAGACCCTCGATAACAAATAATACAAATTCCAGACTATCAAGAGTAGAAGATGGATTTGTAAAAAAGTAATGACTAGCTAAAGCAGCCAAAAACATTGATGTCAATCCTGAAATGATGCTACCGTACCAAGTACTTATAGAGATAGCAATCAGCCACAAGCTGAAAGAACTTGTGATTCCAGTTAGATGCTCTAGTCCCAACTTGACTAGCAAGGTTACTCCCACACTGAAAAATGCAATCCTGTAGGGCAGGTATTTTTGTTTGATGAATAACATAGAGATGGGAGCAACGCTCCAAAGTGAGGCCGGATAAAAAACGAGCGATGTCTACGGCGGGTCACGCCTATGCTAAAAACTATTTTCAGTATATTAAAATATTAGGTATATTAAAACACGTATTAATGCGTAGTAAGATTTACTAGGTCTAATGTATGGTGACGAGCGCGAAAATTTGTAATGACAAGAATTAGCAAAACACCTGCTCAACATCTCGGAGACGATCTGGCAGAGGTGGCATAACTGGCTAGACGATGACACGTACTGGCCTGTACATTCTGCACTCATCCACGGTGACTTACACCCAGGACACATCTTGGTTGACCAGAACTACCGAGTGACTGGATTACTGGATTGGACAGAAGCCTCGGTTGCCAACCCAGCAACAGACTTCGCTCTTTACTACGCCATTTTTGGTGAATCCGCACTCTCTCATCTACTTCAGCAGTACTAACAGTCTGGGGGTCAAGTTTGGCCTCGAATGCACGATCACATCGTCGAATTGTATTGTGCCTACCCTGTCATGATTGCAATGTTCGTACTGCGAACAGGTGAAAAATCTTACATAGAACTAGCACAGATGATGCTGTCCACACATGAACAGCAAATTGTTGGTTTGGGATATTGATTGCTGATGATGCCGAATGGATATGGAAACATATTCATCAAACCAGAAGGAATGTTGTTTTTCGGAGAAGTAAAACCAACAGCTATCGCTGCATTGAGTGGATCAATTAATGGAATTAGCGAAGCGATGATGATCCAAACACTTCCTACTTTCGCTGCAACAGGTTCTTTTCCATTTCAACTAACCCAGCAGCAGCAAAAAGCTTTAGATGCAATGTGGACATTTATACAGCCAACTGTGATGGCTGCTTTCTTTCTGCTGGTTGGCTATGCTGGAACCGGCAAGTCAACTATTGTTTTCCAACTAATTAAAGTTCTTGTCGCTACGGGTAAGCGAGTTGTACTGACTGCACCCACTAATAAAGCTGTAGGTGTGCTGCAACGCATGGCGGCAGAAAATGGCGTAACTGGGGTAGAATTCTTCACCATTCACCAGTTGTTAGGACTGGGTATGGTAACTAGAGGTAAAGAGAAAGTACTTGACCAAACTGGGCCTTCTTACATCAATCTATTTGATGTTGTCTTTATTGATGAATGTTCCATGATTGGCAAACAACTCTGGCGCTGGATTGAGGATGTTGCTAACCAATCATCCACCTGGACAAAAATCAAAATTATTCTCATGGGCGATCCAGCACAGTTAAATCCAGTTAATGAAGGAAAATCCCCTAGTTTTCAAGTGCCAGATAAAGCAGTATTGACTCAAGTTGTGCGTCAAGGAGCTGGTAGCCCTTTGTTAGAGTTTGTCACTGCTTCTCGCTATGCAGTCACCAAAAGCAAGTTTCCTTTTGAGCCTTATGCCAAATATCTACCTGATAAAAGTAATGGGGCGCTGATGGTTAAACGTCAAACTTTGCTGCATTATGCCTGCAAAAAGATGAAGAGAGAATTTGCTCAAAACCCAGATTGTTTCCGAATTTTGTCCTGGACTAATACTCAAGTTGACTTTTACAATCAGCAGATTCGCACACATTTATATGGTGAAAATATCAATCGGTTTATTCCAGGAGAGAGATTAATCACCAGAGATCCTGTGATGGCTCCTGATGGTAAAACTACGATTCTTTCTACATCTACAGAGTTTACTGTTTTAGATGTCTTTGGCGATCGTTACAACAACTATGATACTTGGAGGTTGAAGGTAGAGACAGATGAGGGGATTGTGCGTCAGTTCTATGTTTTGCATGAAGATGAGCAAAAACAATTTGACCAAGAAACCAAACGCTTACTCAAAAGTGCCAAGCGTAATCCCTTTCTGTGGAAGCAGTACTACAAACATTCAGAGCAGTTTGCCAACATCAGAAACTGCTTTGCATTAACTGTTCATAATAGCCAAGGTAGCACTTTCTTAGAAGCGGGTATTGATGGTAAAGATTTGAGTAAGCGACTTTATCCAGAACGAGGAGATGACAGTAAGGCAGTACTGGCCAAGATTAGAGAGTTTAATCGTTTGTACTATGTTTCTAGCTCACGCGCTAGACAACGGATATTAGTTATCCGGTGATAATGGTGTATGGGAATCTCGACACAAAATTTCGATTAATCATTCGTGAACAATGAGAACCCCAATTTAGCTAAATTGGGGTTCTGTGCCTTGTGCTTTTCACAAATCAAATAAGCTAATGAGCATTTAAGTTGCATGAAAGCAGGGCTTAAGCCCTTACTACAAGCGAATAAATCGGGAAAAATAAATGACGATTAGCTTATGATTGCTAGATTATGAAATAGATAATGTCTTATGAAACATTTGCTCACTTTAAGAACTGGTTACTAACTATAGAAAGACTGTCTTTTTTTTACAATATTTCTGCTAGTAATCTGATTTTAGCAGCTTTTTAGTCTCAAATTATTTTTAAAATTACAATCAAATTTAACTATGTTTAGTAAGCAGCTAAATGATTTTTATGAATAAAAATATAGCCTAAATTAGTGGCAAAAAGGTAAAGCTTACGCTTTATTTACTGAGGGTAAAAATTATTATTCCTAGTAAATGTGGTACAAGCAGTGATTACACATTCAAGCGAAACCTTTCTAAAAGACGCTGTTGTTGAAAGATATAACTTCTCTAAGCTGAATAAAACTCGCATCCGTTTCAAGATTCAGTTAAAAAAGACAACTAAGAGTAATGCTCCAAAATGGACAGATGTTCTCAAATATTCTCAAGATGAACAAGAATCTGACTTAGTGAAGGTTACAACCTCAGAAGTTGGTTTAAAGGGCATCAAAGTTTTCAAAGCTTTAGACGAAGCAGCAAACCAATTAAGGCAAGAAATTGCTTCAGTCCAAGAATGGATGAATTATGACAATGGTGATTGGATTTGTTCTATAGACTTAGCGCCATTGGTCTGGAATCAACTAATCGAAATTCGAGATAATATTGCACCTGTTTTACGCACTCAACTGAAAGAAGAGTATGAAAAGGGGTACACCGACTATCAAGAACGTATTGATAAATTTCTCTCACTCAATGCTTGGCAGTTATCTGTAGAACAACAACAAGAAGTTAAGCAGAACTTAGCCAAAGCTTTTCCCTGTTTAGAGGAACTAGAGGACTATTTACAAGTAGTAATTGGTCGTCCTGTCATTATTCCCGCCATCAGTGAACAATTGTCAGAGAAACAAGCTGAATGCTTAGGGCAAATAAGTCGGTTTATCGAACAGTATGACAGAAATTTAGAACAAACACTGAGGGAATCAGCGATCGCAGGAGGCGAACAACTAGCAGCCCAGTTGCTCGAAGATTTGAGCAATTGGGAACCAGGACGCAAGCCGGTCAACTTCAAGAAGAAGATGGAACGCCATTTCAAGAAAGTCCAAATGCTTTTGGCTAACGCCAGTTTTGAAGCAGGTAGCAGCCTTGGACAAATGATGGCTCATCTAGAAAATGTTCTCGAAAACGCTTCTGTGGATGCTAAAAAGCTGGATTCACAAGGGCGTTCTCAGTTACAGGAAAAAATGGATGAAATTTGCTCCAAGCTTTTGGATGAACAACGCCATCTCCAACGATTAGCAAGTGATGAGGGTATGGGCTTAACCAAAGCTACAGCGATGTCTCTCAAACTTCGCTAGAAAAAACAGTCAAGAAGGTGTCTGTATCGTCCTTGATCGAAAACTAAGTGTGGGTTGTAGAGGAAGACAATACGCCCACACTTCCCAAGCTTGCTACGGAACTAAGAGGGGAAGGAACTTTTTGCTTCCTTGTCTATCACCACTGTTCGCATTAATTTACCAGTCCACAGTATTTAGAGGTAGGAAATGTCGCACTTTTCAACTGTCACTACAAAACTAACTAACCGTGAATGTTTAGTACAAGCTCTACAAGATTTGCAGCTTACCGTTCAAGTTTATGAAAAACCACAATCCCTGAGAGGTTATTACGACGACTCCCAAGGACAAAGTGCTGAGATTGTTGTCCCTGGCCGTAGTTTAAGTGTCCGCGCAGATATCGGGTTTAAGTGGGATCAGGAGGCAGGGGTGTATCAACTCATCCATGATGCCTATGAAACTGTACCCCGACTAGGAGAAGACTTCTTTTCGCACACCCTAATACAAGCCTACGGACAGAAGATGGTTCGCGCTAAAGCAGCCCAGTTACAAGAACATCTGGGAGAATGCACCATCACAGAACAAACCAATGGTCAGGTACATACCCTGCGCCTTGCATTTTCAGCACACCAGCAAACTCAACAAGTACGGAGATAATTTATGGAACGGGCAATCTTAATACATTTTGACACTGTTACAGGCGAAGTGAAAATAGAAGCCGAGGGATTTGAGGGTTTGTCCTGTCTAGAAGCAACCCAACCCTTTGAGGAAGCTTTGGGTGTGGTGCAGGGCGATCGCACTTATAAACCAGAATCTCAACAACAGCTTCGTAGCACGATTACTCATCAACAAAAACTGTACCAGTAAATGATCAGGACTTACGCACTGGTAAGGGAAAATCAAACCGCAGAGGACGCAGAGGACACGGAGAAATAAGAGTTTCAGAGAGTTTTTGCGTAAGTCCTAATGATGACAAGGGAGATAGGAAGAGACTTCTTTAATAATTCCTCCTTGTCTTCGTGTTATCGTGTCCTCCCCATCCTGCCTGTTCCTCACCTAAACAACGATGCAATTCCACCAATAAACATTCGATGGGGGAGCGAGGAAAATTCCCCCGCACAATTTTTCTATGAGTGAACTACCTGAAGATTATCCGATGCTGCATATTTACCCCTCAAAAGAAGCGCGGCAACCAGTAATTATCAAAGGAAATGCGGAGGGACTATGCGCTTTAGTCAATGCCCTAATTTCCGCCATTGCTCATCCAAATTCTTCTGGAGTTGCTGAAGTGTTTAACGGCGATGCCGAAGTTTACGAAGTAGTCGTGCATCTTGTTACCACTCACGAAAAACTTTCTCCCTTACCCGATCAAAATTCGCAACAATGAAACTATCAAACCTGATAACCACCATTGATTCTCAAATACCCATCGTGGCAATAGATGTTCTGTCCCCCGAAGAAGCCACTATCATTCAGTGGTTAACTACTGAAGTGATGGACAAACTTAATAGTCCTGTATACTTCTGGAATTTGGGAGTTTCCGGCTTGGAGCAATGTCTGATTGCTGACGACGGTGGACTGGTGTTCAAATCAGTCGAGACGTATAAAAAGCCTCCTAACATAGACCCTTTAATATATGTGTTCGAGTACATCAACAATTTCGGCGGTAATGGGGTTTTCATCCTGGGAGATGTTCACCCTTTTGTAGGTAAAAACTCCCTGCAATTGAGTTGGGAAATCCTCACCAGAGTAAAAAACTTGTACCATCGCCTCAAACCGACTGAAAAGCGAATTGTGTTTTTAGGTCAAAACATTCAACTGCACGAATCCCTGCTGAGACTAATTCCTTGCTGTGAAGTTCCTTTGCCCAGCATTGAGCAAATTCAAGACCACTTAGAATCATATTTACTATACTTGCAAGAATCTGCCAGTGAGCAAGAGGTAACTTTTACCGTATCTCTCACCACTGAAGATAAAGAAACCTTGGCAAGGGCAGCTTTAGGCTTGACGCTGGAGGAAATTAGCGACTTTCTGCGGCTGACTGTTAAAGAGCGATTAACTTCTAAAGGTATAGTAATTGATACTACGGTCATCCCTTTGGTTGTCGAATACAAAACCCGCCTACTGTCTCAAATGGGTATTGAATTGGGTAAATTGGCGACCATACCCTTTGGTGGTTTGGATTTATTGCGGGATTGGTTGCAACGCCGCAGCCGATTATTTTCTCAAGAAGCGCGATCGCTAAATCTACCCCAACCTAAAGGGGTGCTATTGGCAGGGCCACCAGGAACAGGTAAATCGATAGTGGCGAAAAACATTGCAACCATACTCAATCTTCCACTGCTGCAATTAGACATTGCCTCGATGCTTGGTAGTCTGGTGGGAGAATCTGAGGGCAATGTCCGCCGCGCACTCAAGACTGCTGAAGCTATTGCACCCTGTATCTTGTGGATTGATGAGGTTGAGAAAGCACTTTCAGCTAATGGCGATACCTCTGGAGTCTCACAAAGGATTTTGGGAAATATCCTCACTTTCATGTCTGAGTGTACGGCGGGGGTGTTTGTGGTGGCAACTTGTAATGACCCAACAGCGCTGCCTATTGAGTTTAAGCGGAAAGGGCGGTTTGATGAGAATTTCTTCGTTGACCTGCCTACTGAGTTGGAACGCTGCCAGATTCTCAAGATTCACTTAGAACGGTTTGGTATAGAAGTTCCGCAGGAATATTTAGAGGCGATCGCTGCTGCTACTGACAAATTTAGTGGTGCTGAGTTGGAAACCCTAGCATCAGAAGCAGCACTACTGGCTTTTGATGAGGGAAGACCTCAGCAGGTTACACTGGCTGATTTAGAAAATTGCCAGCAAAACATCACCCCTTTAGCTGTTCAAGATGCTGCTGCTGTTGAGCGGATGCAGTCTTGGTCAAAGATTGCGCGACCAGCTTCCAGTCCTGTGCAGGTATCTAAGAAAGGTCTTCGTACTTCTAGGTTCCGCACTAATTAGGTATTCCCAAATTAGTAATGATTTGAAGCTTTTGTCAAATGAATATCTGTTGTTGAGATGTTCATTTGACATGGCAATAGTCTACTCTGAATCAGGTCAAAAATATGGAAGTTTACTTAATATTTGTAGATGCGGCTCAGAACAGTAACAAATTCTGGAGTGCAAAAGTTGAGCAAGGTAATCTAACTGTTGAGTGGGGTAGGGTAGGTTACAAATCTCAGCAAAAAGTACACTCTTTTGGTAATTATCAACAAGCAGTTTCTAAATTCCACAATCTCGTGGCTGAGAAGAAAATGAAAGGCTACCGAGAAAGCCAACCTCAAATTGATAGTACTTCTGATTCTCTAGAAATCAAAAGAGCTATACAATTACTGGAGATTTTGCGCCCTTATGTAGCACAAAGGCAATTTGCCAATAGAAATTATCTAGAAACATTAAACCAATATTTGAAAATTGTTCCTACACCTTTAGGAATGAAAATAGACCCGTCTCGAATATACCGTGATGTGGCAGATGTTCAACATCAACTATCACTGCTGAACTCTTTGTTGGAAACTGATTCTGTGCTGGCTGATAACACTACAGAAGAATCTGCTAATAACAGCAAAGTCATCAGTTTAAAAAGCATTGGAAAGAACTTTTGGAGGCATTTGTAGAAATAATTCAGGAGCGGAGCCAGATATTCCCAAAGCTACGATCAGAATAAAGGCTTAGGAATGCAAATTTAATAACCTGCAATTCTGATTAAACTGGGAATGGTGCGTTACGCTCCGCTAACACACCCTACTTTTGCACTTTATTTAATCCACGTTCCTTACCTGAGAGCGGTTAAATGGGATATATCAGTAAACTTCCGTATGTCTCACAGAGTAAAAGCATCTGATTCAAAGCTTCCCAATCTTTCTTTTCTGCTATCGCAGTCATCTTTCTAACAATGTCGCAACCAGAAATAAATTATCATGACTCAAACAGCATCGAAACAAAGGGTAAAGCCTGCCAATCAGACAAAAAAAACAAGTGTAGCTACTCCTAAAGGCGAAAATGAAGTATCAGCAAATATCCCAGAAATATCTACAGGTAAAAAGAAAAAATCTACATCTCCTGATGCTGATACTTCAACTGAGCCTATCTTAAATAAGCGTACTAATAAACGTTCTGCCAAATCAGAGTTAAACCCTCAACCACTTATAGAATCAGGAATGGAGGTAATCTGCTCACAAACTAAATTTCACGATGCACTCTCTTTAGTTAGTTGTGCTACCCCAGCAAAACCTACCCATCCTATTCTTGCTAATGCTCTAATCATTGCAGATATCGAAACACAACAGATACATTTAACTGTTACTGATTTAGCATTAACAATTCAGGCAAGTTTTGAAGCCCAGGTGTTGCTCAAGGGTGAAATTACTGTGCCAGTGGAAATGCTATTTGAGATAGTTAAGCATTGCCCTAATGGTAATATTAGCCTCAGTAGTCAGACTCAGATTATACAGCTTATTGATGAGGATAAGCAAACAAAAATCTGCTCTCTCAGTTTATCTGATACTGATGGAAAATATGAAATTAGAGGCATTAGTGCTGAAGAATTTCCACCTAGTTCTACAATTGATGCTACTCCTATTCCTTTGCCAACAACAGTTTTCAAAGATGGTTTGAAAGGTGTAATTTATGCTGTAAGCACTGATGAAAATAAATATATCTTGACCGGAGTTCATATCCAACTTACACAGGAAAAGTTAAAGTTTATTGGTACTGATGGGCATCGAGTCGCAACCACTGAACTTTCAACTCAAGGAATTGGTAGAAAACCCCGCAAACAAGTAGAATCTGAAGAGATAATCCAATTTACTATTCCTGGTCGAGTCCTCAAGGAACTAGCGCGTAACTTGGATGATTCTGTGGAATTCATTAATTTGTTGTATGATGCCCAAAGTAATCGCTTGGGTTTTGCTTGGCAAGATATTATCCTCAGATGTCAATGTTTGGAAGGAACTTACCCTGACTGCGAACAGCTATTGGCAAGATTTAGCTTTGACCGAGAAGTAATCCTAGAAAAAGCATTCTTAGTCAAAGCACTGGAACGGTTAGCTGTGTTAACAGATAAAAAAGAGAAAGGTATTTACTTACAGTTTGATGGAAGTTTGCAGCAGCTACGACTATCAATTGAACGGGAGTTTGGCAAAGGTGATCAGGTTATTGCTGCTCATCTACCATCAGAAATGTCATTGAATATCCAGTTTAACCTCAAGTATTTAGTAGAAGCAGCTAAGGCAATTCCCAGTTCCGCTATCAAAATGCACTTGCAACAATCAGATCATCCTGCCATGTTGGTTCCTTATGGAGATAGACCAAATCCAGAACTGCAAATGGAAATGCGTCAATTCTTATTGCCACTGTACACTCTAAATACTTAATAAATGTTAATCGGAATCTTGAAGTTTTGTAGGGTGTTTTGGATACGAGTGGTGTTTATTTTAGACGGGGATTTGAGTAACTCTGGACAAAACTGACAATATGAACGAAAATCCTCGATTTTGACAAATAGAAACTGTGCATTTTGGCGGTAAATATCCGACTATTTACCGCCAAAATGCCAAATTTATCCAATTTTATCAAGAAAAAAGGAAGCAAAGTAGGGTGCAAGAAGGAAAGATAGAAAAGTATGTTTTAGAATCTAATTGTTACCCAATATGGTAAACACTTTACAATCAGAGTATTACTCTATAGTTCCACCATGCCAGCAAGAGACATATACCATAATGAAGTCAAGAACGCATTGATAAAAGACGGTTGGACTATCACAGATGATCCTTACTTTATCAAATATGAGGATGCTGAACTCTACGCCGACCTAGCAGCAGAAAAACCAATCGCCGCAGAACGCCAGGGACAGAAGATTGTTGTAGAAATCAAGAGCTTTGTCGGCAAATCGATGATGTATGATTTTCATAATGCCTTGGGACAATACATAGTCTACCGGAAACTAATTCAACTTACGGAGCCAGAATATAAACTTTATTTAGCTGTTGATGATGTTGTCTATGAGAACTTTTTTCAACGTAAATCTGTACAAGCAGTCATCAATGAAAATCACCTGCTGTTAATAGTTGTAAATACAGAAAAGGAGGAAATTCGGCAATGGATAAGCTAGAAGAATATCGCAATGCTATCAAGAAGATATTGACTGAGTATTACGAAACTACTAATACTCAAGTTATAAAAGATACGGGAGTTGAAGTAAGCGATCGCTTGGCTTTTGATGAAACAAGAGATCAATATCTTTGGTTTCGATTTGGCTGGGATGACAAAAAGCAGATACAGTATATTATCATCTATCTCTGCATTAAAAACGGCAAAGTTTGGGTGGAAGAAGATGCAACTAATTTATGCGTTGTTGATGATTTGCTTTCAGTTGGAATACCTCAAGCCGATATTGTTTTGGGTTTTCATCATCCCAGTAAACGAGGTTTAACAGAATTCGCTACTGCTTAAGGAGGCAGGTAAAAAAGAGAAAATTAGTGTTCTATGAGCCAAGGATATGAATTATAAAATGGCTATAAATCAATTGCCAATTACATAAATTTATGCACATATTTCAACGTTTAAAGAATTAGGCATACTCAACTTCTGGTATCGGTAAATCCTGCTGGGAACGGTTTAGTAAATCAGCCTACTTTGGAGTCAAAATTACACCCCCTTAACAGGGCAAGGGCGACAAATTAAGGTTAATGTATCCTATGTCTACAGTCGCCCTACATCAAAAATATCGACCCCAGACAATAGCCGAATTAGTTGGACAGCCCTACATCAAAACTGCTCTAACTAATGCTGTCAAATACCTGCAAATTGCACCAGCTTATTTATTCACAGGTTCTAGAGGCACAGGTAAAACTTCAACTGCTCGGATATTTGCTAAATCCCTCAATTGCCTTAACACTAAAAAACCAACTGACCAACCTTGTGGTATTTGTCAATCCTGCCGTTCAATTGAAACCAGTAATAGCCTAGATGTTAGTGAAATTGATGCTGCTTCTAATAATGGTGTAGATGATGCCCGTGCTTTAATTGAGCGCAGTACCTTAGCACCTGTTGCAGGACGTTACCGAATTTTTATTCTCGATGAGTGCCATTGTCTAACCGGTAACGCCTTCAATGCTTTACTCAAGTGTATTGAAGAACCGCCACCTCATGTTGTTTTCATTCTCTGCACAACAGAACTGCACAAGGTGTTACCTACCATTGTCAGCCGTTGTCAGGTGTTTAATTTCCGCACTTTGTCTGTTCAGGCAATTGTGCAGCACCTCGGTATTGTAGCAGATGCAGAATCTATTTCTATTGATGATCAGGCACTAACAGCGATCGCCCGACTCAGCGATGGTGGATTGCGGGATGCACTGCAATTACTGGGTCAGGTGAGTCTTTTAGATGAAGATATCACTGCTAATCATGTCATGGAAATCGCTGGTGGTGTGACAGAAACAGAATTAATGTCAATTTTACAGGCAATATCCACTAACAACACCTTTAACTTGCTGCAAGTAGCAAGAGTTTTAGTAGATTCTGGAAAAACGCCCAAATTGATTCTCTCCAACTTACTGCAAACATACCGAGATTTACTGATTATCAAGTCTGCACCCAAAGAGCAATCCCTGCTAACTGGTTGTGTTAGCTATGCTCAACTCAAGGTTTTAGCAAATCACTGGAATTTCGAGACGCTGAATTTGTCCCTAACAGAGTTACAAAAAGCAGAAAACTATCTTCGGTACACAGTAAATGCTGCTGTGTGGCTAGAAGTTTGCTTACTGAACCTGATACCCAGTTTATTGCCTTTGCCTGTCAGTGCAACCAAGACGCTAACTGCTAAACCTGTAAATGACAAAGGGCATGATAGCAAATTGTTACCAGCAGTTGCAGCCCAAACTACTAACCTGGCTCAAATTTGGCAGCAGGTGATGGATACAGCTAAACCCAGCAATCAAAAGCTGTTGGCTCATGCTCATCTCGTTAAATTGCAAGGTGACAAGGCAATTTTAGAGGTTACACCAGCTTACCTGAATAAGTTTGAAAGTAGTAAAGAGGCGATCGCTAAAATGCTGCAACGAGCTACCCAAAGTCAAGAACCAATGACTGTATTAATTAAAACTGCCAAAGTAACGGGAGGGTAAAAAGATGATTGTCTTGCTGACAGGTGACGATCAACACGCCATCCAGGAACAGCTAAACCAATACAAAGCAGAGATTGATGCTCAATGGCTCACACTTTGCTATCACCGATTTCCAGCCGATCGCCTTGACCAAGCTATCAGTGTAGCTCGCACTCGTTCCCTGACAGGTGGTAAAAAACTGGTGATTGTGGAAAATTGCCACCTCAAGCTGTGGGGTGATACTGAGTTGTCAACTTTGCAGCAGCTTGTTCAAGTGCCTGAATTCATAATTCTGGTGTTTGTCGCCACCAATCTAGATAAGCGCCTGAAGATTTACAAACATATTGTCAAGTATGCCAAGTTGTTTGAGTTTCCATTAATACCAGCTTGGCGTACTGATTTGATTGAAAAGGCGATCGCTATTCAAGCTAAAAAAATCAAGCTGGTGCTGTCAAAGAATGCGGTGGAATATCTAGCAGAAGCAATTGGTAACGACATGACCCGTGCAGCCACAGAGTTACGCAAACTGTATATTTATGGTAATGGCAGACAACTTGAGCTTGCAGAAGTAAAAGAGTTAGTGCGATGTCAGACTCAGAGTAGCCTACAACTGGCATCTGCTATTCGCCAAGGAGAAAGCAATCAAGTTTTGCACCTGCTGGATGATTTACTGTCACGCTCGGAACCATTAATGGTGATTGTTGCTACTCTCCTAACGCAGTTTAGAACTTGGCTGTGGGTTAAGTCTGCAATTGTTTCTGGGGTTAAGAAAGATAGTGAATTAGCTCAACTGTGCAGTATCAGCAATCCTAATCGCATTTA
This sequence comes from Nostoc sp. UHCC 0252, assembly GCF_034931145.1. Taxonomy (NCBI): domain Bacteria; kingdom Bacillati; phylum Cyanobacteriota; class Cyanophyceae; order Nostocales; family Nostocaceae; genus Nostoc; species Nostoc sp. UHCC 0252. The sequence continues at coordinate 56,781 of NZ_JAYGHE010000005.1, forward strand.
CTATTTGCGTCAGGAGGTAGCAAATACAAGCATCAACGCTTTAGCTAAGGCAGTAACTATGATGCTGGATTTGGAGATGTCTATTAAGAGAGGTGCTGAAAGTAAGGATTTACTGCTAATAATTCTTAGTGTTAGCAGGTTATTTAAGTTAACTTAATCAACATAAAGTTGACTGAGAGTTTTGGATTTTGGATTGTATATTTGATTCCGGTCTAAAATCCAAAATCAGTTATTTAAGTAAGTCCAAGTCAATATTTCACGTTGGTAAAAGGCAGGAGGCAAAGGAAATAAGGCATATGGTAAGTACCATAATAGTCAGCTAGGTTTCTGTGAACGCTTGATGTGAACCACCACTTTTACTTACACCAGATGGAGGAGGTATTAAACGATCTGTTTACCACTTTATTTTGCTTGATAACTTATCGAACTTGTATCAATGTCAATAATAACCTTACCGCCCCCATTTTTTTCTACTTGTCGCCAAACTTTATACCCATCAACAATTGCCTTCTCCCAATCACCTAGCGAACACTCTCGAACTTCTAAATGCAAGGTCATATTTTTTATAGTTTTCAATAGTTGGTCATCTATCGTTACAACCCCTTCCAAAAACCCATGATCCTTGGCATAGCTGAATACAAGTGCTGATATACCTTCATCAATAGCTATTGCCCGACCACCATCTTCAACCTCGTCAATACGAGGATTACTTTTACGCTTGCGTTTAAGGTTACTGCGAATGACTGGCGACCATCCCAAAACAGCAGCATAGGACAAATGAAAAATATCATGAAAGCGATAGCCATCACTAAAGTAGGAGTTATCGGTAAGGTAATTTCCAATCTGTTGACCATTAATAAATGCTCTCACTTTCACTGAGTTATCTTCGCTCACTTCAGTAAGATATAGCTCAAACTGTCGCGGTAAACTTTCGTGTTCGGAAAAGTTACTATCAAATATGTAGGCTGTAGTTTGACTATCTATTTGTACCGAATCTCTTCTTCCCCAACGGTCACGACACTTATTCAGATTAATTTGTGCAATTTCTGCCAAATCTAGATCAAATTTACTGGCTACGTTAGCAACGTACCAAAGTAAATCCCCTAACTCTTCTGCAACACAATCTTTAAAAAGTTTATGTGCATCTTTATCCCGGAGATGCTTTTTATATTCAGCGAGGAGTGAACCTGCTTCACCAACCAAACCCAGCAGAGGTATGATTATTCCATCTCCACTTTTAGTAGGAACTTGATCAGTTTTCAGGGCTTGTTGTTGATACTTACGAAAATCCATTATCCACTCCTTATCTTGAGATTATATTTGGTGTTGCTGATTATGGGCATGAAAAAATAGAGTCTGAAAGCAGGCTCACTTGGCCATGCTAAAGTTGCTGAAGCAAAGCCTTCTGTAGAGTTATCGGAGTTGATTAGAAACTTTTGCAAGGAGGGCAAATAATTTTAAATTTTTTAAATTTGCACCCCTCGTTTAGTAATACCTTCTATTTAGATTTGGAAGCAGCTTGAATTTTTATATCCTCTTCAATAGCTTGGTTAATTTTCCATTTTGGTGGATACCAATAACTAATTGGTTGTACGTTAACTGAATACTTTTGCTTTATACGTGTTCTTCCTGATATTCCCGATATTTCAGGGTGTTTCATCCGAGAATACTTATCTACCTCACAAAATAGATTTTGGCAGTCGATTAATTGCAGTCTCCGTCCCCAAAGGGAATGATAATTTAGTCCTAATCGCTCAAACTCAGATTCTTGGATATCTGCCATGAATTTAATAATTTCTGGTTCGTTTAAACCACCCAGATCAAGAAAACATTTGCGGATACCATCAAGCGCACCAGGACCAGGAATTACAAACTCCATCTCGCTATAGCTAGTAATCTCGCTATAGTTAACATCAGTTATAAACTGGTATGCCAAAAAATCGCCAATAGTTGGATAATTATGTAATAAATCGAAACCCTGGTGCATATTCCGTGAATCTGCTAGCTTCTGTGGCAGATCATCAGTCATCATCTTTTCAATCAACTTGAGATTATTGCGGTGCTTTGTAGTATATCCAAATGTTTTGCCACCCGATGGCATGATATATGCCGCAGAATAGATAGTCTGACCGGACTGCATGGTTTCTGTGAGGATTTTATCGTAGCGTTCAAAGCAATAGTCAGCATAAGTAATATGTCCAATATTTTTTTCTAGAAGCTGCCAAGTTTCAATTTTGTTGAAAATTTTGAAGAGGATAATTCTAAAGAATACCTCATTGATTGAAGATGGTAGATCGTCCCGATAGATGACATTTCGTATCAAGTACTGGCTCGTGCGGTCGCTTGCGCGGTAGGCATTGGTAAATTTGTATGTGGAAAGAATTGGATCATCAGTCCAAGGCACTTGTGCATTTTCTAGCTTCTTGTAAAATATCTTTTGTCGTTCGGCAGCGAATTGCCAATAAGTATTGAATACAACTGTAGGCTTGGCGGGTAGAATATGTGAAATGATAACTGGCGATGAGATAGGTTTTTCTCCACTATCGCCAATTCCAAGACTTAACTGTTTGTTTTGATTGGCGTTTTCGCTAGACTGTTTCTGACGTTTTTTTCCCATTTTATCTCTCTAAAGAAACATTTCTGTTTCCTTAAATCCGTAAAGTACTCTCACCCGCAAATATCTTTTATTAAGCTTGTCTGGAAAAAAGCTATGTTTTATCTATTGTATGTTCGCAAGTTGTTTGTTGCATAATATTCCGAGCCGCCTCTATAACTGGAGTTAAAGTTGGCGATTTTGTTCCAATTCTTTCTAATTTTGCTACACCTACGAAGCAGTTCATCCGGTCAAATGTCAGTCCCATTTCGTAAGCCATGAAATTGCCTAATCTGCATAGTCCCAAGTAGTTGCCGTATGCTTTATCAAAAAGTTGTTGGGTTGCGTAGAAAGCATTTAAAACAAGGGTTTTATCTTGATTATTTGGTACAAAGCTAAGGTGTTGTAAGCAAGGAAAGCCTAGTTGCCTACAATTAGGAATATGGTCTCGCCCTGGATCAAAGATAGAAGCTTGAAACATACTTCTTCTGATTTTTGGGTGTGAATTATACTCAAAAATGATGTGTTCGAGTTGGTTGCCATTGTGGGGCCCAGAACCAAAATCAATCAGCCTTTCAAAGTAAATACCACGTCGGTTTTTCGACGGTTCAGCAGCTTTGTATCTGGGAAGAGCATTAAGATAAATCTCAAAGAATTTCTTTCGGTCATACTTAGCCATTCGCCAGAGAGAGCTAGGAAAAATCGTATTTGCAACTGTGTGAATTTTTTGTTTTTTGTTCTTTACAAGGCAATTATCAAGAGCATCTCGAACTGATTTGTCTTCATTTACAATACCGCTGCTAAAACCTGTTAAACTAACCACCAATGGCGAAATTTCTTTGCCAGGATTATCGATAATGTGTAAAAATATACGACTCCAAGCGCAAGAGAGGTTTGTTTCGTTAATGGGGAGAGGCGCACTATTACTCATCTTCCGGCTCCTCAAGATGGCGATATTTGCTTAGTCCTACAAACTGATAACGCGAAACCCGAACAAAAGCTGCCCACTCAGCGTCATGACAGTAAACGCGCACAATACCAGGACGGTTAGCTTGGAAGAGACGACCCTGTGAGTGATTTTCTTGGAAAGTGATAGTGTCGTTCGTTGCTTCTGCTGTGTTTGGTAGTAGAAGATGACTTCCAACTTCAGCATCAAGTGTAGGCATTGACCAATGTGCATCAGCAATTATCAACGGTTCTGCTGATGAACGCCCAAGAAAATCTTGGCGGATAGACTTGGGTGTAGATTTTAGAAGTGACGCAGCTTTGATGCGATTAATCATTTTTAGGGTATAAGTCATGTGATTGATCAGAGTCTCGTACCCAACACCAAAACTACAGGCAATCGTGAAAATCTGAAGTGGCGTTGCTGAAGCAATATCCCAGCCACGCGAAGCAAATGCTTTTCTCACCCCCAAAGTTGGCATAAGTAAGAAACCTGCAAAGGAGTCAACCAGAAACTCGTCAGGATGGAAAGTCTTAGATTTCTCCGAATCCTCTGTTAGTTCATCAATCGTTGAACTGTGTCCAAAAACGTGGTGTCCGAGTTCATGAGCGCAGGTAAAGTTACGCCTAGTAAGGGGTCGCAGCGCAGAAAGCCATATTTGTGGTTCATCTCCTTTGAGATATATGCCTTCCATGCTACTAATATCAACAAACTTAACTTTGACATTGAGTTTGTCGCACAAGTTATAGATACAAGCTGGGCTTTTAAGGTCTAGACCAGCTTGTTTCCGAATATCGATTGATTTAAGCATGGCCTGTTGAGCCAATTCTTGCCTCTGATTAGCCACAGATTTTTTCCTACACTTGGTATCAAGGTAACTAATATTACTAATCACAGGTTGTCTCTCCCCGTTCGCATTGAAGCAAGTAATGTTAACAGTCGGTCTAAATCTTCTGGCTTAAGCTTTTGGAGTTCTCTAGCAGCAAGCTGAAGTTTATTGTCATGGACATCGACCTTATTCGCACCTTCACCAAGTAGCCATGACACACTGACATCAAAAATTTCTGCAAGCTTTGTAATTTCTTCGGCGGAAGCATTTCTCTTGCCAGCCTCTATTTCAGAAATAGAGGGTCGATGTAGACCAAGAGTTTGAGCTACCTGAGCCTGAGACAAACCTGCCATCTTACGTGCTTCGCGAATGCGAGAAGCAATTATTGCTTTCTTGTCTTTTGCTTCAGTCATCTCCGTTTTTCCTCTTTACTGACGATTTCACAAACTACATCAGCTGATTCGTTGATGGTGAGTCGCCGCGTGCAATCCTCTGACAAAAAAATGTTTTTGTCATTAGGGATGTTCACGTTAAGTTCCGTAGCCAACATAGTGATGGCAACAGGCCAGAGGTAACTGTCAAGCCATGCTAAATCATTGATAGGACAAGTTGTTTCTGTGATTGGCTGTCCTTCATATCCGCTATCGCTCTGGATTTCTTTAAACACTTCTATGAGCTTGACCTTTACATTTTCTGGGGTCATAGTGCAGCACACTATATTACCGTTTGTAAGAAAATCTTACCAAGTGTAGGATAAAATGTCAATCGGAGTTCAGGGTAATATTTAGGCATTTAGATGTTAATCATCTCAAAGTCCTTGAAACCGACCAGAGGTAAGTTATATGTAGCGCACTGTGTGCTGAATATTCTTATGCCCAGGGTGAGCAATACGTAGTAAAGGTTATAATAAATACATATTTTTTCAGTAGCACTCCCCCAATGGGGGATTTTTTAGGGCAGTGAGCGAAGACTACGACTATGACCACGCCCAACTACAATGCCCTGCTACAAAGCTTTTGGACACCACCTCGTACACCCATTACAGAAAATTCCAACTCAAATAACCATCCTACTGAACCAACAGATATTACTGAATTTCTAGGTGAAGATTTACTATGGCAACAGACTATCCCTGCCAAAGAACCTAATCTGAAAAATATCCCTAATGACCTGCCAAATAAATTAATTAAAGCACTTCACTCATTAGGAATTACCCAACTTTACTCTCACCAACTTCAAGCCTTACAAGCAATTAGACAAGGTAAAAGTTTAATCCTCACCTCTCCCACAGCCAGTGGCAAAACTCTCAGCACATACCCCGCCATTCTGGAAGGTTGTATCAATGAAGAACATCGGGCATTAGCATTTTATGGACTGCGAGCATTAGCACTAGACCAGTTCCACAAAATCTCTGAACTACTCTCTACCATACCAACACAATCCAGACCTATACTGGCAATGATCACTGGAGATGTCAAATCAGAAAAACGAGAACAAATCCTCAAGAGTGAACCGCATATTTTAGGTGTCACTCCAGAATTAATCCACTTTCAACTCAAGCAAGCCTGGAAATCCGCGCATTGGGCAAACTTTTATCAGCGATTACGCTATGTACTGCTTGACGAAGCTCACACCCTCTCAGGCAGCTATGGCGCAAATATGTCCTGGCTGATTCGTCGCATTAAACTAGCAGTAGATCATTACGGTGGCGACTCCAAGAAACTGCAATTTATCTTCCTGAGTGCCACTTGTGGTAATCCTAAACAACTGGCTCTGAAAATCTCTGGTTTGAAACCAACTAAACTCAACCCCAAACCCCTGATTTGGATTCGCAAAAGTGGAGCAGCTTCACCATCTAGACAAATAATTATCACTCAGCCCAGTTACAATTTGACTGGTGATACCGCTCGAATAATTCAATTTTTGCTCAATCAAGGTAAATCAGGTATCGCCTTTTGTAACTCCCGACGCAGTGTGCGGGAACTAACAGAATTACTCAAATCAAACCAAGTAGCCGCCTTCTACAGTGGCATAACTTCTGAGCGTCGGACAGAAGTAGTTGACCAACTCCAGTCTGGCACGATCAAGTGGATTATTGCCACAGAAGCATTAGAAGCTGGAATTGACCTACCAGAATTAGAATGTTGCATTTTGCGTGGCTGGCCTGGTTCTAAAATGGCATACCAGCAACGCAGTGGCCGCGCCGGACGTTCTCAGTCTGGACTGACAGTGCTGCTTCCCAATGCTCTCAATCCCATAGACTGCTATGTAGCAGAACATCCAGAAATGCTGGTATCGCCAGAAGCTGAGGAAGTATTCTTTAATGACGAATATCCCATCTTTGCTGCTAAACATTTGATGTGTGCAGCCGCAGAAACTGGTATTCCTACTAATAAAATCAAGCACTACTTTGGCACAGCCGCTTACGAGGTAGCAAAACTTCTGTTAGCCCAAGGGCATCTAAATAAAGGTCGTAATGGACTGTGGGCAAAGGGTTATCCTCATAAAGATGTTAACTTTCGGGGTGGCTTATCCCAAACTACCATCAAGCTAGTAGATGCAGAATCTGGGGAAGAACTGGAGGAAATCTCAGAAGATATTGCTCACCGGGAAGTCCATCCCCAAGCCATCTACAAACGACAAGATGCCAATGGACGAATGCTGACTTATCAGTGCATCTCCCTTGACTTGAACAGCAAGCAAGCAATTTTAAAACAGACAGCAGATAGCTCACTGTTTACAGTTGCAGTTACAGACTCAGAAACCAGCAGCCTAACAGTGCTGACAGATCCGGTGAAGTTACCATTGCTGTTTTCTCAAGTCATTGAAGTTGATGACTGTCAGGAATACTTAACCCTGGAACTTAGTTTTGGTGAGGTTAAACACATTACCAGTGGTTACAGTTTAATGACCCAAATCTACGAGCAGACTTGTTTGAACAAGCGGTGTCTTAACTACAAAGAGCCGCTACCTAAAGAACGTCGTTGTCCACTTTGTAGCAAACTCACACGTAAGGCTGTAATTGTGAAAACCCTGTCAGAAGAAAAGTTTGAGCAGCCTTTCCGTACTCAATTTTCAGCACCAATGGTCAAAGTAGCGATTAACTCAAGTGCGCGGGAATACCTCCAGCACAATGCCTTGGAAACTAGAACCAATTTAACCCGTAGTGGAGAACCGATTCCACCGGGCTATCAACAGTTGTGGGAATATTCCAGTACCTTGATTGCTATCCACAGCTTTGGGCATCAAATTATGAGAGCGTTACAGCTGGTGGCTAGAGTTGACCCAAAACAGGTAAATTTTACAGTAGTGAAGGAGTTAGGGGAAAATAACAATTACACAGGCTATTTCTATGATACCAGTGATGGTGGTAATGGTGCGGCTGAAGCTGTGTTTAAACATTTGCCAAAACTTGCTGGTGCTGCTAGAGCGATCGCACTAGATTGCAATTGCGATACTGGCTGTGCCAAGTGTCTAATTCAACATGGTTGCCCTGATGGAAATACTGCTTTATTGAAGCAAATGGGATTACTGTTGTTAGATGCGATGACCTCCGGTCGGTCGGAGACCATCGCCTCCGACAAAACATAGCCTATCGCTGCACCTGATGTTTGACACAAGCATCGTCGTAAACATCGCTCAAATTCCAGATTTTATTGTTCCAAATACTCAATCACTGCCTCCAAGTCTGCGATGCCTGCGGCGGGCTACGCCTACGCTCGATTAAATCGATTGAGCATTGCTTCTGCTACTTCTGGTTGGGTGTTGACAGTCGGTAGTTTTTCCCTTACCACACCTTTTAGTGCTTCTAGCCACAGCGACAAATTTGTATGTCGAGCTGCTGTCAATAATCCCATATTGGTGAGAACAGACAAATGAAACCCAAGTTGGTCTTGTCCACCATAACCCAAATATCCGTTACTCAGTTCTATTTTTTCTGGAGTAAACTCAAAATACTGGTCAGAGGTAATACCAGATCCTTCGAGTTTGGGTTGTGGTAATGGAGGTTGGGATTGAGTCATTATCAATTAGGATTGTTGTACAGCAGGTAATTTTGACATTTGCAAAACACTGTCTGACCAAGTGCCAAGTTCTTGAATAATCTGGTTTTTAGCTTCTGTGTTATTCCAGGCTTGTTCCCAGTTAAACAGCCAGCGTGTGAGAAACCTTCCTAAATTTGCTAACTCAAAAGCATTGTCAATATCTATATCTGGGGCTATCCACTCAAGAAAATACATAGTCTCTCTAATCAGGCTTTTGACCACATCCTCATGTGTAGACTCACTGAAAATTTGACTTATCCGTGCTAAATTAGTTGCCAATTTTCCCAATCTAACAGGGATACTATCTTGCACAAAGGTTTCTTGCTCATAAGTTAAGCCACTATTCATCCCAGAAACTCCATAATAATTGCGGCAACCTGTTCTCTAATCTTAACGTCCATAATTTCCATTGAACGATTCTGTCGGGGACGGAGATTAACCATAGACTCATAGATTATCTGTTGTGTATCAGGTCTAAAACTAGCAGCCCAAATATCACTCTGCTTACTACCATCTTCTAGCAACGCCTGTTCACAGTAAAAGTGCATTTCACCTCCCCCAGCCAGAATCCGATGTTCAATATCCACCGCTACCTTAATATAAAACTTTAACTCTTGTAGCATCTGTTCAATTTGCTCCGGTGTAGCACGAACTCTAATAATCTCAATCAAAAAACTTACTCCTATTAAACATACGGTTGCCCTGGCTATCTTGCCTAATTACATCAGCTTTCAGCTATCAACAGTAATACCAGATTCTTGCATAGCTTTGTAACTAAATTTTCTACTTCCAGCAACCCACAATACGCTGTATATCTGTATTGAAGCATGATTAATCGAAGTAATTAATTTGCAGCTTACCGCTGCATGGGAGAGATGTTATATTCTCTCCACCATGCCAGTAATTAATCTTGCCGATATTCAACAAATTACTAAAACACAGCAACAAGTCCTATTCCCCAGTCAAAAATATCATCCAAATCGCTCTGCCTTTGACTCTATAGTTGCAGATAACTTCTCTTTGGTGATGAGACAACTATTTTTAGGACTGACTGTAGAACCTTTATTAAATGCCTATCCTCAAATTGCTCAGTGGGTTGATCAAATACAGGAACTTGCACCGGAAATTTTTCAATCTCGGAAAAAGTTATTAGTCGATAATCCAGTTATTGCACCTCTTGCAATTAATGACGATAACTACTTTATTCAAGTATTAACAAATATAGCATTTAAACAAGGTATTCCCAGGCTTTATGAATGGGCTATACGCCATCCACATTTAAGCTGGCAAGACCGGGTAAAGTTGTGGACTACGGCTAGACAATACTCAGTTAATCCTAACCAAATACAACTCGTAATTTTAGCATTAAATCCTGTTAAACCAGCCCAAAGATTAAATGTACGCTGGAATAAAAAGGATCAGATGCAGACTGAAAAATGGTTAATTAAACTACTGACTCAATCTCCAGATAACAAATCACAATCAAACATAGTCATTCCTGAGTTATCGTCAATGGTCAATTTAGAAGCTATTCCAGAAGTCAAGATTTAAGAGGCTAATGCCTCTGCCATTGGCAAATGCTTATTACAGATAACACCAATGGTACTCAAATCAACTTTTGAACATGGATGGCTATTATCAAAACTACTGAAATTAGATGATGAATATCAAGGTAGGTGGGAGCAATGGCGATGGACAATGGAAACTGGAGAACTACCTAAAGAAATACCACAAACTGAGTTTTTAGACTTAGGACATCCTCAAGTTTTACAGATGCTCTCAAGCTGTCTGCAATCTATTCCTAAAGGTGGATGTGGCAGTCCTTCCAGATTTATTGCCTATTTTACTGATTGGTTACTTTATGCACTAGGGCATCCCAGCATTGCTAAATTGCCTCATGAGCCAGAGGGATGTAACGGTGCGAGTAATCGTCTTATTCAAGAACTAGAACTGAAGCTTTTGATTTCTTGTCCCTTCGATTACTTTGGTCATTTGTTAGCTGCTAATCGTTACGGGCAATCAAGAGCTAAATTCTATCCTACTCCTACTTGGACGGCCAGGACAATGGCTATTGCAGCAGTTGACAGTGCTGCTGCAATAGCACCATTTCATATATATGAACCAGCACTTGGTACAGGACGATTAGCATTGGAAATGTCCAATTATGCCATCAGTTTGACAGGCTGGGAGTGGGATTCATTACTAATGAAAATAGCAAGTTTAAACTTCATGCTTTATGCTCCCTACTTGGCATTGCCTATTCCTAGTTTGGGTGGAGATTTAATTATCGGAAACACCCTGACTGGCAAGGGTATTTCTTTTATCCGACCAAATTTAAAGTATGAAACTCCCGCATCAACACCTAAACCGAAGCTAAATAATAGTTTGCTAATTAATGGTATCAAATACGAAAATACTAAAGCAGAAAATATGTTGCAAGGAAGTTTATTTTGATGAAAATTAAAATTCCTGAGTGGCAACAACTATTTCAAAATTGTGTCAGTAATCTTCCTCTGCCAATTTCCTTGCCTACTATAGCCATTGCCAATCCTCCCTATTGCAAAATTAATCTCACTTCCGATTCAGAACTAGCCCGATTTGAGATGGCTTATAAATGGATACAACACGGAGATGGAAGCTACGTTATTACATCCAAATTGAAAATCCAAGCAGAACAAGAGTGTTTATTTGTAGAACAGTGTTTAAATCAATTGCAACCTGGTGAAATAGTCTGTATCTTGGTATCTAATGGAATTCTGTCTTCATCTAACCAAGCACACTTTCGCCAATGGCTATTAAAAGACATGGCTTTGCTAATTGCTTCCATTCAGTTACCTACAGAAAACTTTCAGGTAGAATGTGGATTGGGAATTATCACCAGCTTTTTGATTCTTCAGCGCAAAGGTGGAGATTTACCAGTACCAGAAGATTACTCAATCTTTATGGCAGTTGCGGATAAAATTGGTTTTGATAGTAGAGGTCGTCGTCTCTTTCGTTCAATTACAAATGGGCAACAAACCCAAGAAATTGATAGTGATTTACCTCTGATTATAGAAAAGTTCAAAAAGTTTCTTAAAGAGGTATGGCAAAATAATGTTGAGAAATAGCACTTGCTGTCTATTAGCGCCGTCAAAGTTATCTATGCAGTATATGGGGAAATTAAGGACGTGTCTCATGAATTTGCAGACTTACTTTATAGAGTTTAAAGCCTCAGTATACTTAGTAAGATTTAAGTCGGATTCCTCTAGCTATTTTCTAATCTAGAACTTAAAATAGTCGTTAATACTGTTTGCGGGACTTTGGTGCGACTTCCGAACCTAGCCTGTAACGCTATCCTAGCTTGTCGTGCCGTCATTCCCCGAACAGTAGCCCCTTCAACAAAGCCACTATGCCAACAATGGACATTAATCGGGCTAACCAACATCAGCAGGTGGCAAGGGAAGATTTAGTCATGTTCATTAATGCTTGCCTCTCCTGCACAGGACAGCGTGAGTTCTATGGTGATGGTTACGGGCAGCGCGTATCTATTGACTTTTTGCACGACTATATTTTAGGTAATTACCGCTTACTCTATACCCGAACATTAGCAGCAGGGATTAACCACTTCAACCAAGCGCAGATTATCCTCAAATTACTAGCAACAGGAAAACATACACCCCCTGAACATCGACAAGAAGAAGGTGCATTAATTGCCGCAGCATTAACAGCCCTACCACCACAACGAGGTTGGGAAGTATTGCAACAATTACGGAAAAGAAGTATTAATAATCGTCGTAGCAGAGCGATCGCTCGTGATTATCTCCAGCAAAAACGTGACATCAACTTTGATGCTGTGAAATATCGCTCGAAATTTAGAGCGATCGCCTCCCACGCTCACCTCACCCTACCTGGGGAATTAGGTAATTTCCTCTTTGGTAAATGGAAACAGCGAGTTTATCAAACAGAGCTATTCGAGACATTTCGCCAAGCCCACTATAGCGCTCAAGCAGTTTATCAACTACCCTTTACAGTTGCCGAAGGTTTAGCAGCAAAACACGGAATTAAACGAGAGGTCTTTTTATCCCGTATTCAAGAACAAATGACCTTGAATGAAAAATTGCGCTTTCAAAGTTCAGCCAACCGCACAGAAGTAGAAATCGACATTAATTTAGGTCGTCTCCCCCTAACTCGTTTGGCGCTATATATCCTATCCTTGCCATTGGATACTCGCAAACAGCAGTGGGATATTTTAAACCAAGCATTAGAGAAATCTGCTGCCTTTACATTAAAAAAATCACCCCTAAAACTAGGACGAGTAGCCGCAGTCCTAGATTGCAGCTACTCTAGTTCCGGTTCAGCCGAAAAACATCGTCGTCCTTTAGGGGTAGCCTTAGCTACTCATTACTTACTAAAAGCAGCATCCCAGGAATACCAAGCTTTTTGGACAGCATCAATCAGCGATCCACTGCTGATTCTAGCTCGTGGACAAACAGACCTCGCTACTCCCCTACTGGATGCTTTGGACTGGGGCGCAGATTTAATAGTACTTGTAACCGATGGTTGGGAAAACGACCCCCCCAGTGGAGCATCGGAAATTCTGCGTGTATATCGCGATCGTTTAGACCCAAAACAAAAAACTTCCATTATTCATTGCAATCCTGTTTACAATGCCGATGACTTTTCTTTACACCCCCTTAGTCCCGCAATTCCCACAGTAGGATTACGGGATGCAGAAGATTTACCTACGATGTTGGGCTTTGCCCGGTTTGCTGAAGGTTCTGCATCTTTAGCTGAACTGGAAGCATATTTAGCAGAGCGAGTCAAGCAAATGTTGGACAGGGTGTAGGCTGTAAGGTATAGGTGTACCTCATATAGTTGAAAACCGTTGTAAATATTCCACTATGGCCAAAGACCTATTCCACCAAGCCGTCAAGCAAGCCTTAATCAAAAACGGATGGACAATTACTAGCGATCCATTAATCATTCGCATCGAGCGCGTTAAACTAGAGATTGATCTCGCTGCTGAAAAAGTATTTGCTGCTGAAAAAGATGAGCAGAAAATTGCTGTAGAAATTAAAAGCTTTATCAATCCCTCCGTTATTAGTGACTTTCATAATGCACTAGGGCAGTTTCTCAACTATCGCCTTGCCTTAGAAATGACTGAACCTGATCGCATTCTCTATTTAGCTGTTCCTATTGATATTTTTAATACTTTTTTTCAGGAGCGTTTTACTCAAGCGGCAATATCACATTATGCCTTAAAAATAATAGTATATAAACCGAATACAGAGGAGATAATCGAATGGAAAAACTAGCCAAATATCGCCAAATTGTGCGCGAATTATTAATCGCCCATGCCACCCCAAACCCCCCAAACGAACCAAATATTGAATGTCAACTCATTTTTGATACAGAACACGATCACTATCAAATTCTAGATATTGGTTGGCAAGAGTTTAATCGTATTTATGCCTGTTACATTCATTTAGACATTAAAGATAATAAAATTTGGATTCAGCACAACATGACAGAAGCCGATATTGCTCAAGAGCTAGTGGAAAGAGGAGTTCCAGCTTCAGATATTGTTTTAGGCTTGCATCCCCCATACAAACGTCCTTATACCAAATACGGTGTTGCTTAAAGTTAATAAAAATAGACACACCATCCTATGGCATCCAAAAGCAATCTGTTAGCAGACATATCACTTAAAGGACTAGAAATTGCTCCTTCTCAAATACGGGGAGCAGTGCGGATTGTGCCATTATTGCGTCATCAGGTACGTAACGATTTGCGCTTGCTGCGTCGTAGCTACGATGAAGATTTAGCAGTTGTTTCCTTAGCAGGAGAAATGACAGCACCAGGAATGAAATATTTTTCCTATGTTCCTCACGGACTAGTGTTGTCTTGGACTAATGACGGCAGTCCTGTGGGGGCTTTTGGGGGACAGCTTTTTAAAACAGATGGTAAACAGCTAAACTATGGTTGCGCCAGTGTCCGGTTAATGCACCGGATGGTGAAGCGGGAATCTAGTAATCAACTGAGATTTTTGCCACTTCACTTGGCAATGGAAGGCTTTTTATCAATGTTCTTTTCTGGCCCTGATATCGCCTGGAGTGAATATTCTAAGTATGCCCTTTCTCATGGGCTGGGTAGCCGAACGGAAAGCTCTTTTAGTGGACGTTACATTGCTGGACTTGAAGATGCTTTGCGGGTATTTGAAATTCACTCTCAACAGGTTGGGGTATTGGTATTTGTTGCCGAAGCATTAGCATCAGCTTTTATCGTACCGACACCAGAGGACTATCGACTTTTGCACAATAGCTTGTTAGAAGATTTCTATGGTGAGTTATTGTACCAATACGCGTTGCTGCACGATACAACTTTGACCATGAGTGTATCTTTAGATGAGTCAAAAATTAATGATTTAAAAGCTTTGAGAGCAGCAGTACAAAATATGCGTTCAGATTGGGCATCGTTTCAAGGTTTTATGGCAGAGGGACTGTTAGGACGCAAGTTAATTTCCCAAAAAGTCTATACTGCTGGTTCGTTTATGTTACAAAGATTTATTACTGACCTTGACCCAAAGGAAGAGAATCATATTGGGGAAGCGATTATTCGAGAGAATGGTGAATTGGAGTATTTAAAAACTTATCGCTTATCAGGTATGCAGACTCGCCGAGTTTATTTGCTGAGTCAGTTAGCGAACCATAATTGGAATTTGGATGCTACTGCTAGGAAATTGGGCAATACACGAGAGGAATTTGTGCTGCGTTTAGAAAAGGTGGGTTTTGGTTATTTGCTCAATGCAGAAGTACGACAAGCAGCATTGAAAAAAGTTAAGGGTAAAAGGTGATATTGTCTTGCTAAGATTCAGCATTAATTTGTGAAATTTTGATTTCAATATATTCGCCAATTTCTGAAATAGTAAGCTATCGCGCGTATAACTTGCACTTTTTAGGTCTGCAACCATTGGTAACTCTCTCTGTAATGCTCTGGAAAATTACAGATGCAACACCTTATAAACTTACTTAAACGGGGTAAACACAACCTAAAAAAGCGAAGAAAGGCTGCCAAAATCTACCAGCAAACACTGAAGATTCTACGCAGTGAGCAACAAGATATCCAACAAGATTTCACTTCTTAAAAGCTACCAGCCTCTTATCCTTGCAATCCGGGAGTTTGATAAACTCGTGTTGGGAAATTTTCTAAAACATCCGTTTCACTGCTACTAGACTCATGTGCAGGTGCTACATCTTCCTCCGGTAATGGCAACATCCGCGCTGCTGACTCAATCCGTTCATGTAATGCTTGTGTTAACGTTTTAATATCAGGAATTATCACCTGACTTTCTAAAGCAGGTTTAACTTGTGTATCCCAAAGAGCCTCACTATCATGCGCCCGTTTTTCATCGGCTTTGGACACCGGAATAATTAAAGGATAAGGAATAGAAGCTTGTCCCTCGGAACTGTAACCTGGACTAGTAATTACGCACTTGCCTTGAGGAAATTTCAAAATTTCGTCAGCACTGATTACAGGCATTTTTTGCAAATTCTCACTCCAGCTAATTGAACGGCTCATTTGTCCGCCAAGCGATCGCCCTGTGGTACGATTTTTAATCAGCACTTCCTTTTCACCGTAACGCTTTGAGTAATCCTCAGCCGTTTTGTAGTTACCAGGATTAAACAAAACATGGGTACTGCAAGCAGAAGCGATCGCACTCCCCATTTTATCTCCATAAATATCGTAAAGTTGCTCTAAACTTTGGATACCCAGAATAAAGCAGGCACCATTGGAACGATATTCATTAATCCACTGCGGTAAGCGGTCTAGTTTTATAGATGGCAATTCATCCAAAGAAATAATCAACGGATCTTTGCGCGGACGGCTTAAATTACCGACAATCATCAAGTGCATTGCAGCTGCCAGCAGAGGCCCAACCACACTGCGGCGTTCATCATCTAGCTTGAACACCACCATCTCTCTACCTTCAAGCTTAGTGGGAATATCCGATTTCCCTATAAATGCCCTCAGCAAATCAGCTTGGATGAAAGATGAGAAAGTACCTGCTGCTGTGGTCAAAATCCCCGAAATAGTCTTCTCTGCATCCTTAGCACTCAAAAATTGAATAAATGAAGTCGCCACCCATTCATCCAACCTTTTGGACTGTACCGCATGGTCAAGACGTTGCACCAGTTTTGGCAACCGCAGCACAGCATAAAGCATCGCCATATCTGGGTAAGGTGAACCCTTGACTAACTGCAATAGTGCTTTAGCTAACAAGTCACCGGCTTTAGCAAAGAACTCATCACTTTTACCACCACTGGAAGCATTGCGGTTAATCACTTGTCCAATTTCTCCTGCCATTACCCCATCCCGTGCATCACGCATATAATCCAAAGGATTGATCACACCGCTAAAGGGTTCACCGGGGGCAAATACTCGTACTTTATAGCCATAACGTGCAGCTAGGGGTGCATGGAGTCGTAGTTGGTCGCCCTTCTTGTCATAGAGTAAAATCGGAAAACCTTGCTGCATCGCACTTTCTAACATCCGGTCTATGGTTGAGTAGGTTTTACCAGACCCAGGCGCACCTATTACCAGTGTTCCCCTTTCGGCATTGGGAAACCAAACTGTAGGTGCAGCACCAAGCATAGTTTGTATGTTAGCCAGCAACCCCCGCCATTTACCTTTTACCCAATAGCGAGGAGTTCCAGACCACAGGGTAACTTTATTGTGTTTATGCTCCTTGATTTGCTTGAGTGCTAGGTTAGTTGCTGCTAGTTTCTCGCTGATACCGGAGACTTTACCAGTGGTGATTTTTCCCTTACCAGTACCACTGATTTGCAACAACAGTATAACGAACAGTATTCCACCTACCATCATCCAACCTTGGGGATTATTATACTGTTGAAACAACTTGCCAAAGTCAATGCTAGCCAGAGGTGCTTGAAAGGATGACACTTCAATTAATGTCGAGTTAGCAGTGATCTGGTTGTCTGGTAGATTCTTCTGGTAAATGTTCATAGCAGTTAAGTAGGCATTTAGCAGAAATTTTAGCTACCAAGTGAAAGCTAAAGTATTGACCTTTTGGACATTTTTTTTAGAGGTGTTAGAAACTCTATTTCTAGAGGAGTTTCAGATACAGGACATCTTTATGAATGATTGCTGTTAAACTTCGCCAATAAATCCTCACGGGAGAGATTCGATAACTGCAACAGTAAAGAAGCATACTCTTGTGAAGGTAACTCTAGAATAGGCTGAATAATTGTGGCTAATTGTTCATCTAGCGTACCAAATCGAACTGTTAGTAAATTTTCCACAACCATACGTTGCCCTTGCTTTTGAGCCTCTTGCTCCCACTGTATATATAGTGGTGATAATTTCATGATTAACCTCCTGTTATCCTCATCTATATTTTCGCTAGTTTGTAAATTAGCATTCAAGATACTTTATTTTATGGCGTAATTTAAATCTGTGGTGGAGAGTAATTGCCTCATAAACAACGATTGGTAAATAAGTTTTGAGGCTAACGCCTCATGCGTTGGGCAATCATATTTATGTACTCCAATGGTTAAATCTAGGGTTTCAAACAACTCTAATCGCTCTAATCAATCTACTGCTAAAACTGCTGCTTCTAATCCCAAAGCTAATACCAAAACTCAAGCAGCTAAATCTAAAGCTCCTAACACTCAATTGTCAGACCTTGATATTGATGATATTGACCCAGAACTTCTCAGCGACAGTTATAACCAAGTTAGACGACCGTTACTGCCTTACGGCATTGTCGTTAATGACAAACCCGCCGGACTTCTAATTCCAGAAGACCAGCTAGAAAAGGCTGGCTGGCTTGATATGCCTGATGAAAACGACCTAACTATTGTCACCCTAACTGAAGATGTTACTGGACTCTTAATTACTCAAGCACGGTTACTAGTTTTAGCTTTTGTACCAGAGTATATCCGTTATAAATCAGATGTTGAAGACTTGGGTGGTTCTTTTGTTGGGCTTTATGATGAATACAAGCATAACCTTGACAAGAAAACAATGGATGTGTGTTCAGAACATGCACTGGTGTTTCTGGATGAGGATAATCAACCCCTGCATACTACTCCTGTCGTTGTCCGCTTTAAGAATGTAGCTCTCTGGAGTTTTAAGTCAGTGCGTGAGGAATTTTACCGTTCTTTGGAGAAAACCTTTGCTGACTATTTCCAAGTGCCATTTAGCGGCAAAAACGATAGGTGGCGTAGCTTAGGTGTGCTGTCAGTCGAGTTCAAAGCTGTCAAAGAGGGCGAAGGTAAGAATAAACACGACTGTTGTAAGACTGTAGACTATACTAAACCCACCGTTGAAAATCTGTCTCAATTTTATTTGGGTCAGCCCACAGCTAAAGCCCTCATTTGGCAACAACATGATGCGATCGCTGGTTTTAATGAACCTCAATCCCTACCTGCTTTGCCAGGAGAATCGGTATCTGTAGACGTAGAAGTATTGCCACCAAATAAAAATAGGAACAAAACTCAAAGCGTTCGTAAATCCAAACCAGCGACCAAGCCACCTCGCAAAATTCAACTTATTGACGATGATGACTTCCTCGATGAAACCGACGATTTGGAAGCTGAGTTAGACGATGATGATTTTGACGACGAAGACGATGAACTAGATGATGAGGAATAGTCCAATGCAACTATAGCGTCTGTGCTGGTAAATTACCTACTACTCAGTGCTGAGTCATGAGTTCTGAGTAGATTAAAAGTCACTCAGTACTTATGTACTTGGTATATGCCCCGCACAGCATCCACTTGTGGGCGGCCAAGTTTTAACTCAGCACGGGCTAAACGCCCCGCTATCCATGTACAGCACTCTTCATCCACCACTGACCTAGATGCCGATTTAATGGCAATTTCCTAGAGGTTTTAGATGAAAATACCCTGCCGTAGCTAAGATGACTATGGCGGAGTTTTCTTCTAGATTTCAAGTTATCAACTTTGGGAATTTTTACCAGTAGTGAAAAGCTGACTATCAGCAAGTTGATAGCCAGTGCCATTGAAACAAAAATTCAATTGGCGTAGCTGCTCTTGCTCAGTTTGCAGTACTTTAATGCACGGTAATGCCTGACCTCGGTTCTCTCCCACTGACAACAAATGCTTACCTGGTGGCAGATTGGGATTCAAGTAACTCAAGAATACCTGAGTAATTGGTTTGTCCTTTCTGAGCCAATAACCAGTATACAGACATCCCAAAGCACCACAGACATCAGGCGTATTCAAGTTGAAAACTGCGAACCTGCCGTCTTTCCCTTCCACACTCCAAGCCAGTATATTTTTAGCAGATACTTTGGAATTTAACTCTGTATTTTCTACAATCACCTGTTCAACGACTGTAGCAGGCACAACATTAGCAGCTTTGTTCCAAGTAACGGTTGCCGCATTTAAGCTACAGCCCCCTAAGCTCATGAGAATCGACAGCAACAAAAAGATGCCCAAACCAATGCGAAACCAATGAATCCAGTAGCGTACCCTCATAGAAGGTGCTGGTAATGTCTTCAGTGGTTGAGACTGAGTAGGGGAGGCGGAGTCAGAATAAACTCCCTTTCCTTCCCCTGTTTGCCCAAGGTGTATTTTTGAATGCAACTCAGTATCCAGTATTTCTTTTATCTCATGGGGTGAGGTAATAGAAGTTTTAGATAAATGTGTCATACTCTACCTCCCATTTTCAGTATTTTTAGCAGTGCTGATGTAGCTAGAATTTACATTAGGAGAACAGGTCAGCGTTCCATTATCGCTATTACCGTTGCGATAACTAGCTAAAGCGGTTTTGCCGTAATCTTTAAGGCTGAGGCGACCGAGGGCATCTGAGCCATTTCCATCAACTTTGCTGTAATCACCACCAAAATGCTTTTGAGCCACTCGTTCAATTAGGCGTTCACCTGTAAATGGCTGTCCTGTAGCCGGATCGATTTGCTCTTGTGTTACTTGAATTTTGTTAGCCATATCAGCCACAAACGCCCTATCTTGGTCAGCTGGAGGAAAAAACTCAAATAGTTCAGCCTCTGTTGGTTGATGCCCTTGCTCCACTTGACTCAGAAACTCTTGACCTCCAGGCTTGGCAGCAATTAACTGCACTGCGTAAGGGTTATAACTCATGAACTGGTAGCGACCGAGAGCGCGACCACAATTTAAACCCCCATCTGCACAGGTATGTATACCAACTGCTTTGTAATCCCCGCTACCAGCACTCTCAATCTCCGCGATCGCATTTGAGAGCGATCGCAAATCAATACCGGAGAATGATTGATCTGTTATCGATTGACTAGCACTACTAAAGGTGCATGGATTTATCTTCTCTATTACTCCAGTACCGTTGGTAGTCTTAGCTTTCGGCTCTCTTGTAGCTCCGGTTGGTAAAGACGTAGTATTTGTCCTCTGTTCACTCAAATTGCCTACAAATATCAGAGAGTTAACCTTGTAGCTAAAAAAAGGAACAGGCCCGATAAAATAAGGTGTACAACCCATTCGCCAAGCACAGAACCGAAAGAACAAAGCCGTATCTACCGTATCAGTAGTTTCATCCGGCTCCATCACCACCACCTTAAAAGCTTTACCAAACGGTAGCCGTCCTGTTGGTTCCCGACCGTTATTCACTGCTTTCAGGATACCCCGCCCGCCCTCGACTTCTTGGTATTTACCAGAAATCCACTGCTTTCCTTCTAACTTACTGCGATCGCTACGACCTGCATTTTCCAAATCATCCAATTCTAAGTAAGCGCAGTCTTTTACAGTACAAGGCACAGAAAATCCTTGCACATCTGAACCAGAAATCGTATTGTTACGGCGGTTTTCTGCTGGCCCATGAACTACATCAATCCGCATTACTAAGCTACCAATTTCAGTGATGGGATTAGGCATTAATCCTAAAGGTACTTGTCCCAAACCAGGAATATCCGAAACATTGCTATTCATCCAACCTGTAAATTGTTGTAGCTGTACTGCATCTAAGTTAGGAATTGAAGAGATAGAAAACTCTGACAAGTTGATTTGTCCCAGCTTCATTTGCCCAACTTCATACTGTGTTAGTACCTGAGCTAGTGTTAAATTAGATGCAGCAATTCCCTTTGATTTTAGTAAGGTTGCAACAGGTGTAATATTGTTTACTTGTGTCTTAGCTAATTCTGGAACAACCTGAGCTAAATGGCTCAATGTCTGCTCCCCAATCAGGGGAAATTCACTCAAGGCAATTTTGTTTAAATCTATACTGTTAATGTCTGTGTTCGCCTCTGGTTGTGTGCCCAGAGCGATAGCGAAGCGCTGCTGCGAAGCGCAGATCGCCTGGATCGCCTGCAAAGAAAACTCCTCTGCCTGCAATGCTTCACTGATATCTCCTAACTTCAAATATTGGTCAGGAGTCATACCAACATTCCAAGTGCGACTCAGGTCATAACCTAGTGTTTGACTGTAGGAACTGCCATCAATTGCACCGGATTCACTGATACCTGGTAGCTGGGCCAGAGAAATGCGGCTCCAGTCTGGCAGCAAAACTTTAGTAGCAGGTAGTCGAGACTGAGGATTTGCAACTTCTACAATTCGAGTCGGTAAATTGCCATCACCAATTGTATTGATTGTAGCTTGGGCGGCGATACTATAAATAATACAAGCAATGACAACCAGAAGAGATATCCATGCTTTTGGTATCTTCATAATTTCAGTTTTAAAAATGACAGCAACTATACCCAAGTAAGCAAAGTAATTTATTTAATAAAAACCATTCTTTTGTTACTTTTGGGGTATAGTTATCAGTAGAAATATGACTTATAACTCTAGCTCTGGCGATGCTGACTGTTGACTTTTCTTAGACTTGTAACCTGAACCAGAGCCATATCCTGGTAATTGAGGATTGGGATTAGCAGCCGATTCAGTGTAAGGTGTATCCCCAAGATTGATTTCAAAGATATTCTCTTGATAACCATCCCTAAATTGGTCTGCTTGCAAGGGATTACTACTATCTCCAGAACTTGATTGCTCAACACCGTAACCTTCAGATTGATAGCCACTGCCAGACTGATAATTACTACTGTCGTCAGTATCAAGATTTTGGGTAATTGTAGGTTCGTTATTCATTGGCATTACCTAAAAAAGCTGTATCAATGCCAGCATAAAAAGATTTATCTAGTATCAGCATTCACCTATTGGACATTAATTTTTTAGCCGATTGGCTATTTTTGGTGATGCGCTCATATCGAGATGAAAAATGGAGCAAATGAATTTGATTTCACCAGAATTAATGGCAGAAATCAGTGATGGTAATAGTACCAACCTGCCAGACAATACCCGAAAAATGCTGCAAATTCTGGCAAGTTTAAATACACCAAAAGAATTATTAGCAAGTCTTTTGGAAATAGCTGAATTTTCCCTACACCATGTTCGCTACCTTGCAGGGCCATTGGTAATTCATCGCAGTCCTTGGAGTGATACGATTCCCCAATGGCTGAAGTTTGCTTGTATTCAGGAGCGATTAGAACTTATCTTCACTGAATACGAACAGGATCAGGTTGGTGTTTCCAGCACAGCCACAGAAGTTCTTACCTACATGATGCCTGCAACTTACGAAGCACCTCTGCATAGGGATTACGCTGATCTTTATCTTTGGGTAGGTAATGAAGTTTTAACCAAATACGATAAATTACCAAAGGGTTGCAAGAGTTTTTATGAATTTCTAGGTGATGGTGATACGAGCAATGCCAGCAATAATCGCATCATTCATTTTAATCAGGTAAAAAATGAATTCAACTATCTTAGCAGGTCAATTCGACGCAGCATAGTTAAACACGCAGCACAAGAAGGATGGGGTAAGCGTCATGTCACTGCCAAGACTAACTTAGACTCGACCCAAAGCACTCCAACTCCTAAACCTTCATCAAATTCAACTGTGCAAATTAGCTTGTTCTGAATTTTAAAAAAATCCTCAGTCTATTCAAATTTTCATCTGAGGATTTTTCTGTTAAATGGAAGCGATCGCTTCTTGAATTATGAACATAAAATTTCAAGTTAGTCATCATGAATACTCAACAAATTCAAGAAGTTTTAACTCATTTCATCATTGGAATTACAGCCTTATATACCATTGTAATGGTCGTTGATTTCGTTGTGGGAATAGTCCATCTGTGGCAGAAATTTACAGTCAACATCGAAAACACAACATCTGAAAAATTACACCTGGAATCTATTGATATTAAGAAATCTCTCAAGTTGAAAAATCAAAATCAATCAACTAACCATATTACATCAAAACCAGAACCTCAACCAGACAACTTTATTAGCATTGATGTAAACAAAATTGATTTACGAACAGCTAGAAAAATTGCCACTGCCATAAAAAAAGCTTCAACATCCAATCCTGACTTAATTATCCAACAAAAAGTCAACAGTAAAAGTGTTCCTTTAGCCTGGTTGCAAGCACAGATTAAGCATCGTTTAGAACTGGCACCAGAAATTGTCACACCCATTATTAGAGAATTGGCTCCTACTGCTTTTACATCTGTTCGAGAGAATATTCAGCATTCTAACATTGTAAAAACAGGTAAGCGTAAAGTCAGTTAATCATAGAAAGAGAGGAATATCGATATGGCGGTTATCGCTCGGATGAGAAGACAAAAGTACTTGTTGTATAATCTTTCCAGCAAAGTTTTTGTATCTCCCTCAACTGCACACCGCTATAGTATTACCTCTCTTTAATAGGTTTTCAAATCTTTGTAAAAAACTAAATATTTTGAAGTTGCTAGATATACAAGCTATCGCTTCTCGGTGAGAAATTAAAATTAAATTCATTATGAATACAAGCTTAATAAATACAAATAATCCCAGTATTTATACTCCAGAATATACTATCGTTTCCAATGTTTCAACTCTTAATTCTGCTCTCCACCCTCTGTTTCAGGCAGAAGTTTTAGCCATAGATTGTGAAACAACAGGACTTGACCCTCTAACTGATTCTATTAGACTGATTCAAATAGCTGCACCAAAGCATCCGGTACTGCTAATTGATTTACCAGCTATTCCCAAAAGCGATCGCCAACTGCTCAAAAAACTGCTTTGTAACTCTGCTGTCAAAATTGCTCATAATGCCAAGTTCGACTGGCAATTTCTCACCCTCGCAGGACTTCAACCCTCTGGTCAATTCTTTGATACCCAACTTGCTTATAAAGTTCTAACCGCAGGATTAAAAACAAGCTCATCCTTACAAAATATAGTTAAAAAGCTACTACACCTTCAACTAGATAAAACTCAACAAATCAGTGATTGGTGTAAACCTCTTACCAAGGTTCAATTGCACTATGCTGCCGTAGATGCTGCCATATTACTTGACCTTTACCCAATTCTCCTCAAGAAGTTAAAGCAGGCAAAGTTACTCAAAATTGCCCGACTGGAATTTCAGTGTATGCCTGTTGTAGCTCAAATGGAACTTAACGGGATGCTATTTGACTTGTCTCGATGGCAGATACTGGGTGCAAAACTAGAAGCTGAAAAAACAGATACTTTAAACCAACTCAAGCAACTCCGTATTGCTAGCTCTCAGATGTCATTGCTGCCAGAACTGACAGATGCAGTAAACCCGAATTCACCTCAGCAAGTTTTGGCTGCTTTACAAGCTATTGGGATCAAAATCAACTCAACTAATCAAAGTAAATTGGTTTCTTTAGCTGCACAGTATCCCATAATTCAAGCATTGCTAGATTACCGCCGTCTATCCAAAATTATCGGCACTTTTACCGAGAAACTACCCCAGCATATCCACCCCAAAACTGGGAGAATTCATCCCAACTATTATCAATTAGGGGCAAAATCCGGTAGATTTTCTTGCCGCAAACCACCTCTACAAAATATTCCCCGCGATCAAACAGCTCGTAGCTGCTTCATTGCTGCCCCTGGCTATAAAATTATCAAAGCCGATTACTCCCAAATAGAACTACGAATTATGGCTCGGCTTAGTGGTGATACAAAGATGTGCCAAGTCTATCGTCAGGGGGCTGACTTACATCGATTAACAGCATCTCTAGTAACTGGAAAACATATCAATGAAGTAACTGAAGAAGACCGCAGACTAGCAAAAGCAATAAACTTTGGATTGATTTTCGGTATGGGCGCTGCCAAACTCCAAATTTACGCCCAAGTAAAATATGGGGTGGCAATGACATTAGAACAAGCAAAAGCTTTCAGTCAACGATTCTTTGAAGCTTATCCTGGAATAGCTAGGTGGCATGAAAACATCAAACGTAAATACATCCAAGGCATTAAGGAAAGTCGTACACTAGCAAACAGACGACGGAGATGGGTAAACAAGCCCCGACTATCAGAGCTATTTAACCATCCAGTACAAGGTTTAAATGCCGATATCAACAAATTAGCTATGGTAAAACTTTCAATTCCATTAGCTAAATTCAGAACAAAACTCATCTGTGTAAGACATGATGAAATTGTACTGGAATGTCCAGAGACTGAAGTTGAGCAAGTTAGCAATATATTACACAATTGTATGGTTGCTGCTGCCCAAAAGTTTCTCAGTCCTATTCCAGTTGTTCTAGATATTAAAACATCAAATAGCTGGTGAACTATCCCAACTTGCCGAGTACGACTGAAGTTGGATTCGCAGTAAAGCTATTCTGAGAAGATTTGTCAAAAACTCAACTGCCCTCCTCACAGTATAGCTCGTGCAAAATGTGGTTAGAGGGCGTTTCGTTTTTGATCCGAAGCACTATCCCCGCCCTATCTCAATACCGTTTAGTTAAGGACATTTATCTGTTGGGGCGGGCTGTTCTTGAGCAGGGGGAGAAAAAAGGCTTAACCCAAGCGTATTACACCCTATCCACTATTTCTGGCTATTCCTGAATCGGTATTCTAGCCATTATAAATAACGGAACTATTTTAACTATATCTGCTTACGCAGATTTAGAGTGAATCAAGAGTTTAAAACCCGCTTAATTGGGTTTTATTGGTGTGTCTATAAACTCTGTGACTAACAAATACCTGATGTAAAAAATGAGTTTTAATATTTACATATTTGAGGTGCATTAATGTCTAATCCCCGGATTTTAGGGGCAAGAGAAATTCATCTAATTTCACTCTACAGTCACTGGGAATTTGGTATGAAACCAGAAGAATTTTATGCCAAATGGGATGTGAGTTATGAACAAATTGCCTTAATATGCTGTCGTTCCGATTCTACGGTCAGAGGTTGGTTTAAGCAAGGTAAATTTAGACGCTATCCTCAGCCTAATGATTTACGGCATTTGGCATTCATGGACTTTTTACTGGAACATTTTGAAGAAGTTCCCGAACAACTTTGGCAATTGCTATGTCTGACTCATTCGCCTTGATATGAATAACATTTCTCTTCTACATATAGCAATCCGGTTTGATTACTGAAAGGTTTTTAAAACAAAAGCTTTGCCCTGCAAGGTTTTCAGACTCAGTATACTTTCAAAATTCCAGTCGGAACGCTATATATCTGTCCAATAAATCTAATACACACATAAGTCTAATTGTCAATATCAATTTGACCTGTCTTTGAGTATACCTCCTCGTTTAAGGTAAAATTTGGCGATTTAAAACTACATAGCATGGTTATTTTACAGCATTTTTAAGGGGTAGAATATGACTTATTCTGAGCAATTAAAACCGTGGTGTATTGTCCGTGATATTCCCAATCAAGAAAATATTGTTGTGAAAAGATTCCGCCGACGTGATGATGCTGTTGCTTATCTGCAAGTGTTGAAGCAGTCAGCGAGAGATATTGCTTTTAAAATCATTTTTAAGTGAAAATTCACTTCCACTACACCCACCAATTTAAAAACTGGAGAGCAATCATTTATGAATAGAGGGTAATGTTGGCTAATCAATTGGTTCTTTGGTGCAATGTAGATAATTTGAATTAACCCATCCTGACAAACCATTAACTCTAGTATTGGGCCCTTGAATTACACTTACATAAGCCCATATACCTTCTTGTTCCTTCAATAAAACATTATTACCATTATTAAGACCTGCCCTAGATTGTCCATTCGGACTATCACGAAGTGCCAGTTGCCCAGATTTAATATTCACTACATCACAAGAAGTTGCCCACTTCAGAGTCGCTACATTTTCTGTGATTGCTACTAGTTGACGGCGTAATATCTGCTTATCTTTGTTATAAATATTCAAATACATTCCTTCATTGGCATTTTCACGCCAGGAAACTGAATAAGTATAATCGCCATTTTCCCAAGTAATACCTCGATAGCCGTTATCACGCCAGGATGTTCCGTAGTCTAAGTCGATACATTTACCCTGAACATCACAACCTCTGTAGGTTTTGCCATTTTCCCCATCATCCAAAGTAATGGTAAATTCTCCAGCACGGTAAGTATCTGCTTTTGCATGAGTAGCAGTTGCTCCAATCAAGGAAGCAGTCATAATTGCAGTCAAAAAGAATCCTTTTAAGCGTTTAATCATATTTACCTTTGGAATTTTCTGATAATGACAAAAATCTTTTTTAATTCGTTACTTTGTTGGTATTCGTTCACCGATATTAACCTAGTTACTGATATTTTCAGAAGATTAGATAATTTCTGCGATCGCTGAAGGATTTATATCTGGTTTATACCCAACCTAAATCCTCTAAAGCTTGACTAACCTGCGGACGTAATTGCCAGTGCCATTCTCGTTGAGTAGTAGTTTCGGTATCTTCCAGAGTTTTCCAATAACCAGAAGCCAACATTAGTGACCAGAACGGTTTACCATTGTCGTCACGTTCAGGTGGCAAATAGTTTAAGTAATTTGCAAGCAGTTCTGCTATTCTGGCGTATTGGAGATTTGCACCACCAAAATGCTCATATTCAGCTGCCTGTGATAACCCAGTTGCAGTGATAGTTTGTCCAAGTGCATAATAGTGAGCTTTGAGCATAAGTTTATGGCTATCCGTCAGTTGGCTCCTGATGGCTACAAAAGCTTGCTTATAATCGTCCACTGTCGGAAAATCAATAGCTAAAACCTCTTGGATAACATAGCTTTTGAATGTGTCTATGTCCGTAAAATAGCGATAACCAAGACGATTTGCAGCTGATTCTATTTCCTTATCTGCATCAATTAGCAGGGCAATTGGTTGACTTTTCCCTGACTGCAAGCCATTGGGCCACGCTAAATCAAGTACTGCACTCACTATTCCTGTGGAATCAGTAATTTCGTACATCAATTCACCAATCGGCAATCCCTGCTTCTGTACCCATGCATTACATTCTTCTAGAACTTTTTCGTCAGTCAGTGGTACAACCGCAGTGGAGATTTCAACGACTTCTTGCTCTAAGATTGAATCTGTCACTTTTGGTTCTGGAATATCCCCAGCTAATAGACTATTCAAAAAGCTATTGGCAGCTTGAGCTAGAAGATCGCGACGTGCGGCTAAGAAATAATGGTAGTTTTCAATTTGCCACAAACTGCGTTCCATCGGTATCCAGTGCGTTGCAATCGCATCGGGTTGGATTTGCTCGAATGCCTCGAAATACTCTGAAGGATGTCGGTTTGAGACTTTGAGGTTGGTTTCTTGGGTTAGAAAAGTGAGGTTAGCGATCGCATTAACTTCGGATTTTGGGTATCCGCCTTTATAAAGTAGCGACTTGGGGAAAATATGATGAACTTGCAAGCAGCTATGCTTACCTAGAAGATGTTTGGATAGTTCAATGCCACTATCCCAATCTTGTGCTTGATGCACGCGGGTAAGCATATAAAGTAAGGGGTAAAACCTTGCTCCCATACCCCAGCCTTGAAAGTCAATAGCTTTGATTTCCAAGTCCCCGCGATTTTGTCGTAGGTTGGCGATGAGTTGGTCTAGCGGGTTATCTTCAGATTCCAATACGTGTAAATCTTGGGTTAAAACACTCTCAGTTGAACCTGCGTACCGTCCCCACAGTAAAGTATGTACATACCAGTACAATAACTTGTCGCGTTCTTTGTGATCTCTAAGATGTCCGCCACGCCCAACAAGGTAGCGCACCATGACAGGAAAGGCGTAAATGCCGCCCAGTACGCGATTGTGGTCGAGTCCAAGCCGACCAGAAATCAGGTTGAGCAGCGTATCAATAGCTTTTTCTGCCTTGTATAGCCCGTCCTGAAATGTCACAGTCTTGACATCTTTGAGTGCGGAAAACATTGCCTCTCCGGTGATAACTGCATTGATGCACCGGAGCAACCACTCCAAACGAAACTCAAACCCTGCTTTTTTCCATTTTGTGAGGCGTGCTTTGAGTTCGTTGCGAGCATCAGGCCATTGAGCGCAAATTTTTGCTAGTGCTAAATCACCTTTAGATAGCTTGGTTCCTCCACTGTTGACAGTGTTGAAAATTTCCACAACTACATCAACTGTTTTATCTTCACCACTGACTTCTTCAATATGCAAATTGATATTTTTAATGCCTTCAAGCTTATTCAAACTATTAATGTAAGTGGTCAATTTAGGAGCCAGTTCTGAAACTTTTAGTAACCGCTGAATAAAAATTCCTACACCTTGTTGCATCAATTCAGTGACATTCACCCACAAAGGGTTCTCCTTCATTTTCAGGGGAGCGTAAAATTCAAATATTTCTTCCTCCAAGTGAAAATGCAAACCAGTGAAAGCTTCCACATTGCCATCAAAAAACTGAGGCGGTTTGCCCCGCACGATCCCATAGAAGGAGGTGATGCGCTGTTGCCCATCTAGTAGCAGTTTAACTGAACCCGTAGAAAGCTTCCCATCGCCACGAGCATGGTCAATTGCTTGTTCAGTTTTAGTTTCCCACACTAATAAGCTACCGATGGGATGCCTGCGATATAGTGAATTCATTAAACCGCGCACTTGATCGCGATTCCAAACGTAACCCCGTTGGAATTCTGGTAGGGCAATACTGCCCATGTCAATTTGGTCAAGGATAGTAGTAATGTTCATAGGCTATTTTTGCTCTTTTGTTACAAGTTCTATAACCGGGTATTTACTTAAAAAATCAGATACTTTAAATGATGAGATAATATTTGGATTGCCTTGAAAAAGCTGATACATCATTGCTTATTACATTCTGATATGGTTCCTATATCAATATTTTTTTACTATTGCACTATCATCAATTGCCTAAAATATCAACTAAATAAACTGCTATCCTACTCCCTATCCTTGAACCATTGGTAACAAACAAGTTGCACCTTTTCTTGCTAAATTCTTATTAGTTCAGCTATGGATATATAGGTTTTACCCCCTTGCCACCATTAGGAGTTTTGCAATACCAACGTAAATCACAGCTTTTACAATCTTGTTCACTAATATCGCCCGGAGCGGGAGCCTCCCATTTGTTAGTACAACGTGATTGTTCAATCTGATTTACCGTCTTAGTAAACTCATTTATCGCCACTTGAATTTCGCTAGGCTCAATACTGACTTCCACAAGAGCATTAACGGGACGTTTAGATGGGCAGGTAGATCCGTCAAGTTCGTTAAGGAAATACAAAACCGCTTTTCGTGGCAAAACGCCGTGCTTGCGTTGGTAGAGATAGGCATAAACTCGCATTTGGAATTCATACGTCTCTAAGTCTTTAGGCTTTAAACCAACGCGACTACTACCTTTGTAGTCCCACATCTCACAGTTTGCAGGGTCTAAGTTTTCATCACTTATATCTACAAGCAGATCCACAACTCCATGAAGAACATGATTAGTCTGATCTGCCTGCAATCTATGTTCTGTGTCTTTAACGCGTGGATAAAGTGTCGGGCCTTCGAGAGCATTGAAATATTGGAGAATCTTTACAGCTTGAACTCGCGTATCCGATCTAATAGCCAGAATTCCTTTGCTATTCAAACCATTCTCAACCTGAATAAAATACCTGATAATATCGCTTGGAGGTGATGGTACTGCTTCCCCAGTCTTCTGTGCGCCTTTAACTTCATTAAAATAGTCACGAATCTCTTCTTCACTAAGAGTAAGTCCATTATCAGGAAGCAAGCCTTTGTTTGACGGATCAACTATTCCATGATAATGGGCATGACAGCGATCTAAAACTTGGTGAATTATAGTACCGAAGTAAGTTTGAGTTTGCTGGGCAGGTGCATATTTGTGAACATTAAAAGCACCATACTGACGGGCGCAGCGCCGAAAAGAAACGACATCTTGAGTAACACTGTATCGGCGTTTCACCACAGTATTATTAGATAGAGGTACAGAAATCCCTTTAAATGGTTTTGTCATAAATAATTTATTCAAATTACGAGTGTATTTTGTCGAAAATTAGTGTAGTTACGTCCAGGTGCAGCTACATGATTTTTAATATGATCTTGTGTGCCAACTAAAATTAGACCATGCTGTGCGCGTGAGTAAGCTACATATAGTAAACGGATATCATCTTCAACCGCCAGTAATTCTGGAGTTCGTGTATTTCTAGGATAAATATCCTGCCTAAATGGTTCTAAATCTCGCTCCAGAATTTGTGCGGCTCCAACCTCTCCTCTTTTACCCAGTTGTCCAACTAAGACAAAAGGAAACTCTAAACCTTTAGCTTGGTGAATAGTCATTACTGGTAGATACCCTTGGGGTACAATTACTTCTTCATCTTCGTCATCATCAATCCCAGCGTCTATCAGGTAGCTTATAAACATGCTGTAAAAACGATGCAGAAAACCTGGATCAAGATCAGTTCCATCTGAGTTTGAGCGCAAACCATCTAATTTAAAACTGTGATATCCATCAAAAAGACGACTAACCTTAGAAAGACGTAAATTTCTTACAGGTTCTTGTTGCCATGTTTGAAATGGTTCTAGGGCGAGAATTCGATAGATAATTTCTAGAAGATTCAGGTTTAGAAAAACACTTTGATTGTTGAATGCACACAACTTTGGCAGTTCTTCATTACTACGTTTTAAGTAGTCATCTAATTGTTGTGTGACAACATTAGATTTACTTCTAACTATATCCAATGTTTTAAACCATTCATCAATCGTTGCAACCCATGAGAAAGGTTTTCCAGTTGGATCTTTGTATTTGTAACTAAAAGTGTGTTTTCTATCAATCACCTGTACCAAAGCAGCAAGTAAACACTGCACTTCTTCGCTTTCCATAAATGACTTTGAGCGAGGATTATAAACGGGAATATTATGTTTCTGAAATGCAGCAAGATACAATCCGGCGTTGTTTTTT
Organism: Nostoc sp. UHCC 0252; assembly: GCF_034931145.1. NCBI lineage: Bacteria > Bacillati > Cyanobacteriota > Cyanophyceae > Nostocales > Nostocaceae > Nostoc > Nostoc sp. UHCC 0252. Next base: position 89,352 of record NZ_JAYGHE010000005.1, read on the forward strand.
GAGTCTTTAGCACTACGCATCAGCAAAACACACTGGCTAAAATCAGATATGATTCCATCACCTATTAAGTGGTTTTTGATTAAACTGGCAACAGCATCTGGTAAATTACCTGCGTTTTTCTGAGTTATCCAAGAAACAGCAGGGTATGAGCCAGTAATGGAAGATGCTGCATTGACTGGATTTTTACCGGGCGCACGTACCCCAGAAGTTTTCATTTCTGGAAAAGAAGTGATGTAGTCGTTAAAAAAATTAACGATACTAGAGTGAGAACGGTAGTTTTTATCTAGTTGAATTTGTTTAGGAGATACACCGAAGGCTGCTAGGCAAGCTTTGTCAAAATTAACCATGCAAGATACATTTCCACCTCGGAAACGGTATAAAGCTTGATCATCATCCCCCACTACGGTAATACTGTGTGGTGTCTGGTTAGCAAGGGCAAGATATATCTGCTCTTGGATTGGATTAGTATCTTGGTATTCATCAACGAGTATGTGCAGCAGTGGAAGCTGATTTTGACCATCTCCCTCTAAAAATCGTTTACTAGCAGAAGAGGTTAGGAATTCAAGAAAGCAAGCTTGAAGATGAGCAAAGTCACAACGATATTTATCCCGCAATGCTTGAGTATATTGCTGGTAAAAACCTGCAAGAGTTGCCCAGTTTTCACCAGCCAAAATCATCTTTTGGACATCAACATAATCTTCTACAATATGGTTAAAAAGTGTGACTGCTGCCTTAGCACGCTTCCACTTGTTAGGAGGATATTTTTTGTCTCTCCAATCACGAACAGCATGAGCAAACTGTGTCCAGAAGTTTAAATCTTGATGATCTGCAATTGAAGCATGACGATAAACAAATAGATCCTGTTCTACCTGATCGAGAAGTCGAACATTTTGATATTTCGGATAACGGTATTCTTGGAGGATGTCATTACATAGGCTATGCAATGTCCCTATCCTTATCTCTGCTAAGTCTACGTCTCGAAGACTAGAATCAGCGTTCTGTAATGCTACCAAGTAAGTAGCCAATCTGTCTTCAAGGTTACGCGCTGCCTTTTGGGTGAAGGTGGTTAACAAAATTGAGCGTGGTTTAACCCCATCTACACAAAGCAGTTTTAAGGTGCGTGTAACCAATACCTCACTTTTCCCTGAACCTGGCCCTGCTATCAGCCATAAAGAACCTCCGCTATACTCTACAGCTTCCTTCTGTTTGTTATCCAGGTCATAACCACGAGCATTAGATTGAGCAATACACGAATGAAAGGTAGTTAAGTTAATCATTTATAAGAGTTTTAGGTTAAACATTAAATAAAGTTCATCCACTAAGCTAGAGTTCCGAGTTGAAGTTGTTTTATTGATGTAATGATGCAGTAGTATTTGTGATTGTCTTAAAAAAGCTAATAGGTCATAACATCTTGCTTAAAATAGTCAGATTCCAGGAATCCGACATAGTATATTTCTTGTAACCAAGCTTTCAAATTGCATTTGTAAAGCAATAGCCGTTACTGGGTCATTAAGTAATACACCAGCTTCGATATTGCGCTCGTGAGCCGCTTCTGTAAAATTAGCGGATGTCACAAGCACACGCTGCTTATCTACAACAACACACTTGGCGTGTAAACAAGCTTTTGATTCCACACCCAGCGTCAGCGATCGCGGATCGTGAAATACTTCAGGTAGTCTTTTTCCTGGCCAAATATCTTGGCGAAAAGTAGTAGCAAATTCTCGTAACAAATCAGATGTAGGCACTTCGCTGTTATGCGGTCGGTTAACATTAAGAAACATACGCACATTTAATTTTGGGTTAGTCTCCATTGCCTCCGCTAAAACTCCAAATAATTCTCGTCCTTTTTGTCTTTTATCAATAGCAAAGCTAGAAATCAGAACACTTGTTTTGGCAGTGCTAAACAACTCGCGCACAACAACACTAGTATCGCGGCTTTGAGAACCAGCAATTTCTGGGCCAGTCCAAACCAAGTCAATGCGATCGCTCACAGCTTGAGATGTACTTCGTTCTTCTGCCAGCAGTCGCAGCGTGTAAGCAATATGCTGAGAATGTACGCCCATAACATTAAGGCGGTTGAGTTCATCAACTATGTCTCGATTTAAAGCCGCAGGGATGTAGTTAGCTACATTGGATATAGAAAAGGGCGGGGAAAGTCTGCCAGTTTCTAAAGCTGCTGCTAAATTAACGAGGGTTGGACGACTGAGGTTGAGAAAACCCATTAAACAAGTACCTGATCTGGAAAGAATTCTGCTCCTAGTCCTTCAACAGTAGCCACAACCAATGCTCTATCGAGAAACTCATTGCGGCGTTCGCAGGAAGTTTCCGCGATCAGTAGGCATCCGTGACAAGCAGATCCGTGTAAAAATCTTTCCTCTTGTACGTTATCTGGTTGATGTTGAGCGCATACTGGATCGTTAGAACAAAGTTTTCCCAACTCTAGGGCAACATTCAAATGTTCTTCAAGTTGATTCCCTACTTGTACAAGTCCTCCTAAAGTCCCCTCAGAACCGGGAGAACCAGTATATAAAAGAATGCCATAACCTGCATCACTGGCATAGATGCGTTCACGAATTGAACTAGCTGCATAACCACACTCCAAAGACACTGCTGTAATCAAGAGGTGTGATAGGGAATGGAGCATAATATAAGGAAGTCCAGGGAAAATGGCTTTTTCAGGGGGAATGCCCTTGCGATCGCGCCAGACATTGAAACCCCTTTCTAATTTTTGCCCCTGTTGTTTAACAGCCTTCCGTTGCTGCCAATCTTTTATCGCTTGTTTGTTGAAGGCAATAAACACCCCTTCGCCTTTATTTTCAATCGCAGGCACCCATTGACGTTCAAAATCCAAATCAGCACGCCGCACATTAATGCTTAAATCATCAATTTCTCCTTCAATATTAGGGATGGATGCCTCAAAACGGGTAAAGCCAACTTGGGCAATCACTTCTCGCAGACGATGCACCAACACTACCTGTTCTATAAATGGCAATAGTGCGGGATTGAAATTATCTAACTTGCGTTTACTAGCATAAAACTCGTCATTAGAAGTACCTATTTCTGCTGAACAAGAAAGTAAGGCTTCAATTTCTACTTGTTTGATGGTTTTAGAATCGCTGCTTCTTCCACTTTGACGGCGTTGAATTTCTGCCCAAACCAACTCTGCTCCAAATTTAGTTAAATCAGCATACTTAGGATTCCTTCTCAGATTTTTTTGTACCTCATCCAAGTCTTCCCAATATTCCAAGTCCTTTAAGTAATAGCGATCTACTACTTGTTTCAATTGCTCATCAGCATCTGGAATCGAAATCACGCTGAGGGTTTGAGCAAAATAAGCATTACTAGCAGAACGTACCAAAAGACGGTTATGTTCTGGTTCGTTGGTTTGGACAATATTACCTGATTTATCTGGGACACAGACCCAACAAGGTTCCTGAGCTTTAGCACCCAGCCAAGGACGATGCCCTTGGCATTGTCCGAAAACTTTGGAATTTTTGGCTTTAGCTATGGAAAGTGGACGACGGGCTTTTTTACAGCCATCACAGCGCACAAAAATTTCTTCAAAGTCATTGCCAGAGCCACCTTCATCTAGCCACAGTTGTCCCCGACAGGTGGTTTTAAAATCATTATGGGCAAAGGCGTACCAGTCTATATCGCTCAGATGTCCATTTATACAAGCTTGCACAAAGCGGACTGGTACGTATGACACGCGCTGTCCTTCAAATTTTGATCCCTCCTTAACTGTTCGCCAATTAGCTAGGGGACGGGTACGGTAATCTTTCCCGTTGAAGCGAATGGTTTGATCGACTTGAGCTACAAACCAAGCAGGAAAAATAAATGCATCCACACCAGTAAGAGGCATATTCGGGTCTGAAGTCTCTCGTGGTGGACTAAATAGTTCGATATTCTTAACTTGCAGCATTTCGCAGACTTTATCTTTCAAACGGTCTTCACGAATGGGCTGCATTTCGCCTTTCCAGTAGGTCAATCCCCCAATTACTACCGAGTATTTAGGTAAATCTACCATCGCTCCTGGGCCAAAGGTTGATAAAAGCTGGCTTTGGCGGATTTCTGCTTGTGGTTTTATTTTATTATTTGACTTCTTCATTAAACCTCTTCCTCTATTTCTAAACCAACAGGGTCACGCACAAAAAGTTTCACTACTGGCTCGACATCCCGCAAGCTGCGTTGGGCTTTGAATTTTTGCCGATCGCTACTTTCTTTGTCCGCCTTGGGGTCAAGGGCATCGAGTAGTAAAGGGGCTGCCATCTCTATTTCATTGCGTTGATATTGTAGGCGTTGGTCTTGCACGGCAATATGTTGCCATGTATCTAAACGATCTATAACTTGTCGCCGGATTTCTTGACGCAGACTTTCGGCTTCATCGGCTTTTAAAGGGCTATGTCCTTCTGCACGTTTAACGATCGCATCCACCACAAAATCTAAAAGCAGGCGATGTTGGGTAATTTGAGCAGCACCTAGAGGCGCTGTCATCTCTGCATTACCTAATCTGGCAAGGGCAACGGTAACACCTGACAAACCCCGATCGATGGCGCGGGGTGAGAAGGGAGTAACGCTACTTGCTTCCACTGTGCGGTAGAAAGTATCATGCCAGATTTGAAAACGTTCGTAGTGAGAGCGATCGCGCGGTCGGTGAATGTTGAGTAAGGTAACGACTAAACCAGGTTTTTCAGCTTCTCGACCGACGCGGCTAGTGGCTTGGATGTATTCAGCAGTGGTTTTCGGCTGTCCTAAAACTACCATCAGCCCTAAGCGGGTGATATCTAGCCCTACGGAAATCATGTTAGTTGCTAGGGCAATATCAACTCTTTCTTTCTCATGAAAAGGTAAAGCTAGACGACGTTTGGTATTAGCAACTTTGTTGGTGCTGATGCGAGAGGTTAATTCTTCTGGTTCATCATCAATTTTGCGATCGCAAAATAAGCTAAACGGTTCTTGATAGCGACGGCGATCGCCATAATGACTCAGGCGCGAGTTTACCTCATCTTCCACTAGGCGGCGACTACCACCCAATTCCCGCAGGGAATTAAAATAACCTAGCAGTGTCATATAAGGGTCAGCAGGATTATGCTGATTTGTTTTTCCGCCGGCATCTTCCCAAGCTTGTTTAGCTGCTCCCAACAGGGCTAAGTATGCTCGTAACAGAACTACCTTGAGGCTGCGTCCTTGGGCTACAACTCCGACATAAAGCCGTCCCGGTGTTTTGGTAATTGGTACGGTTTCGGCAAAAAAGGAGTCGTGGCGATCGGGCCCAGGAGGCGGAAAAATATCTACCTGGCTGTGACTAAACAAAGCTTGAATTTGGCGCTCCGCACGGCGGACTGTAGCAGTGGAGGCAATAATCTTCGGTCGGATAGTTTTATCATTGTGCGTCACACTACACAGAACATCGATAACCGTTTCGTATAATCCCACCATTGTTCCCAGAGGCCCAGAAATCAAGTGCAATTCGTCTTGAATAATCAAATCTGGTGGGGGTAAATTTTTGTCTAAGGCTCGACCTTTGGTTTTAGCATCAGCTGGGCCAGTGAATCCTACTTTTTCATCAAAATGAGTTACCTTGCCAAATAGCGCTCCAGTTTGACCAACCCAAGGCAGATTCGCAAATTTATCAACAGTGGAAATTATGAAGCAAGGAAGCCGTCGATAGATTTGTTCATCTACGGCAACGATGGGTAGGGGATTGTTGCCTTTAAATACACAGGCAGGTTTACCATCTGCGTGTTTTTTCCGATTGTCGCAGATTACCCGCAGGTCAGTAGGTGCATCGGCAAGTGGTAAAAGTTGAAACGATCGCGCTTTCAATTCCGTGCCACACCAAGGACACCTTTCTAGGGGAATCGGCTTTGGTTTATGAGGATAATGCCGATCAAATTCATGAGTCCGCGCCCAAGCTGAATTATCTTTGTCGCCTTTTTTACCCATTTTATTGGGTGTGGCACCCTGCCCAACCCACAACCCAATCTCAAAGGGATGCTTACCTAATCTCGGATTTTGCTGACGTTCTAGTTCTAAGGCACAGACGAGGGTTGCGGCTCTTTCCAATTGGTCTAGGGTCAGGAGGCGCAGAGTGTAGCGCATGAGAACGCTGACACCAGCAGAGTGGATACTAGGATCGCGCAGACGACGCAGCACGAGAGTGAACGCTGCTAACCCTAAATAGGCTTCGGTTTTGCCGCCACCTGTGGGAAAGAACAGCAAATCTACTATTTCCCGATCTGGATGTTCTGGTTGAGCAATGCTCAGGATGTTCAACAGCAGAAAAGCTAGCTGGAAAGGTCGCCACTTCGGTGGTGAAAAGTCTTCAGGGGATTTGTCTGGATTATCGTGAGTTAGGCGTTGTCTTCTAGCAGTTGCTAGGGCTTGGTTAGCAATTTGAAAAGCTTCTAACACCAGAGGATCGTCTAAAGCTTGTAATCCAGCGGCAATGCGTTGCTTAATCCTGCTAGCTGTGGTTAATAATTCACTAGCAATCTTTCCTTGGTGCGGTTCAGTGGGGGCTGCGGCTTGCTGTTGGGCAATCCATTCAGTATATGCAGTCACCATTGGGTAAACCATCTGAGAGATTGTTGCCGCGTCTTTTGCCTTAGCCAACGCTTCCATGCCTAGTTCTAGCCCCGGAATTTCTGCTGGTTCTACTCTGGCCACCTCTGCTGTGGGCATCCAGTTAGTACGAATTTCTTGACAGATATGATTCGAGCTAAGGATAGTAATAGCAGAAACGTTGTGTCCAACAGCATATTCGCAATCGTTGCGGTATTGCAGGCTTGACACAGCTTCGTCCCTGTCTTGGCTGTTTTGCCCCCGCAAGTTAGGGCGGGATACAAAAGCGTCAGCTGTGCGGATGGTGAGGCAGGCTTGAAAAATAAAACTGATGTCGTGCTTTTGGTTGGGATTGTTGCTGCGGTAGTTAACTAAGAATACTGAAACTGAACGCGTACCAACAGGGAGTTTTTGTTGAGGTGATGAAGCTACAGCCCGATTTGACACAAATAACTTTAAGCCGTTGCTGTCTGGAACTTCAATCTGAATTTTTCGCTGATTTCCCAGTAGGGAAATAGGCATACTAATGCAATGAGGGGAGCGTTGCCATAATTCTTGCTTGGCTGACTGGGGATTCTCGCTATCATCTAATTCTGTTTCGCTTTCAAGAAATTGGTAGTCACCCCATTGCACAGTTATATTCAGTTCTGTGGTATTTTCTGGTAGAAGAAAGCTCAAGCCAATGGAAGAAGGAAAGTGAGCTTTACGGGCTGAGGAGGCTTCGGGAGCATTGGCATCTTCATTAGTATCACTGCTACTAAGTTGTTCGAGTGTGTCGTCTGCTGTTTCGTCCGATCGCACTTCAACAGGCGCTCCAAAAGGTACTAAAAAACCTGTAAGATACCACTTAGAAGGAGCTTGGGTGAGGATTTCCTCGGCATATTCAACATCATCAGGGGTTGGCCCCACCAAGTCTAGTTGCATGGCGCGGATTAGATGCGATCGCACTTCGGCAGATGTTGTTTTTACAGGATTTGCAGTCAAAAGATTATCACTCATCTTTTTTGTTTCATTAATTATGATATTTTCATTTATATAATTTAATAATCATCGAGGATACTATAATATTTAGACTTTTTCTAAATGAGAATTAGTTGTTCCTTGTAAATGGTGATTTTTTTGATTTTTGACATAATTAACAGCTTGCTCAAGTTGCTTACTCCCCAAAGAAAATACACCATATCCTTCTTGCCAAGCGAATTTATTTGATGTAGCGGTAAGGCTGTGGTTGAAATAGTAAGAACTACTTCCTTTAATGTTTTTCACAAATTCTGCAATTGCGAGTGTCGGGGGAATAGATACAACTAAATGAATGTGGTCTTCCATACCACCTATTGCATGAACTATACAACGGAGAGCATCTGATTTGCCAATCATGTAATCATAAAAATCAGGTTCTTTATGGGGCATAATTAGCGGGTGACGTTCTTTTGTTGCCCAAACAATGTGATAATAAAGTTGCCACAAAGACATATTTTTGGATAATTAATGTTTAACTACATTTACTAGATTGCCCAGATTGGTGAAAAAATAATCAGTCAAGAGTTTGTCAGCTAGTCACCCAGGCAAGTTTGTCAGTCATCCAGCCAGCCAGGGGTTGTAAACCCCAGCCAGTCAGCCAGCCAGCCAGTCAGCCAGTCAGTCAGCCAGGGGTTGGAAACCCCAGTCTGAAAGCTGAAGTCGTCTGAAGACGACTGCGGAACAGTAATATAAATCACGCCTAATTTTTTTAGTCCTCTTAAAGAGGACTTGCGCTATTAGCCGGGGGTTTATAACCCCTGGTGGGATGATGGTTTGATGAAATGACGGTTTGACAATTTGATATTTAACGGGTTGGTGAAATGACGGTTTAACATTAGTCTGAAAGCTGAAGTCATCCAGGCAGCCAGGGGTTGGAAACCCCAGTCTGAAAGCTGAAGTCGTCTGAAGACGACTGTGGAACGAATAATATAAATCACGTCTAATTTTTTTAGTCCTCTTAGAGAGGACTTGCGCTATTAGCCGGGGGTTTATAACCCCTGGCGGGATGATGGTTTGATGAAATGATGGTTTGACAATTTGATATTTAACGGGTTGGTGAAATCATGGTTTAACATTCGACATTGGGCGGTTTGACGATTTGGGGATTTCGTGGTTTGACATTCGACATTTAACGATTTAATGATTTGGCGATTTATCGGAAATAAACCCTGGTATTATTGGTGTATTTTTCAACCCCTTTTGAGATTTCGCTACTTTTTTAGTATTCCCTTTTGCCTTGGATTTCTCAGCAGCTTTACCGCCTAAAATTTCAGCTTCGGCGCGTTGCTGGTTGAGTTCGAGTAAACGGGCTAATACTTCGTCGTGAATTTCTTCTGGCCAACGGTAGCGCCAAGGCTTTTTCTTCTGGCGTTTGCTGGTGTTTTCGTCGTCTTCTTCGTCTTCGTAGTCAAGCAGAAAGGTGCAATCTGTGGAAATATCTGTCCAGCCGTAAGTATCGAGGACAGCCCGATCCATTTGGGCGTGGAGTAAGCGTAGTTGTAAAATATCGGGGTGGCGTTCGTCGGGATCGTGGAAGCGGTTGTATGTGTCGGTGAGTCCCTGGTTATTGCGAACCATTAAGGCGGCGCGGTATTCGTAGTATTCTTTGCCTATGGTTTCTAGGGTGGGGTTGGTTTCCCAATTTTCGGGGAATGGGAAGGTTTGGAAGCAGTCGGTAGGAGAATAGTTAAGATCATCCTTCATAGTAGAAGAAAAAAATCTTGCAAATATTTCGTGAATACGACTTTGTAAAATAGTAAAAGCTGTATTTCTATCCATTGCAAAAACGACTAGTTTATGAGAATAAACTATCCCATTTGGTAAAAAGGCAAAAGATAAATTTTTACCGATAATACAACTTACTAATACGCAATTAAGAGGGGCAATTGCACTACGGAGTTCTACTCTATCTGCACCAAACAACCACCATTTTTCAGCAACAGTTTTATTCCAGGAATTTTTGGGAGGTAGTGAAATTCTTTGAGGCTTAACCTTTTTCTCTACAATTTCCATTAAATCAGGAAAATTCCAAGCATCTTCTTCACTCATATCAAAAAAATTAATTACATAACGCTGATAAGCATGAATCGGACTAGAATTAACCTCATCACCTCCGATATAAGGAAAAATCCTTTCTGCATTTTTAGGATTTTGTTCAATCAATTGGTGCATTTCAGAAAGGGGTGTAGCATCAGGATTTGAATCATCAAAAGTAAAACCCATTCCTAACACATAGCTCCCGATAAAGCTTTTGCCAGCATTAGCCAATAACACCGCCGGATTTTCATTACCCCCTGCATGAAATAAAAATGTAGAAATTAAGTTAACCTCTCTTCCATCTAGCAATTTTCTATTTTCGTATTTCCCTTTAAAAACATGAATAACACTCACCACAACCGCCGCTAAACCCGGCCACTTCATCCGTTTTTGAGCATTGTAAATTGTACCGCCTTGCTCACAGATATATCTCAAACCAGTGCTGCGAGTGTCACCTTGGGCAATGGTATTTGTGGCAATCAATCCAAAACATCCAGACTGGCGTAAAAGGCTAAACGCTCGTCGGAAAAAATGCGCTACCAAATCAGCATTCCCATGAGATTCGGGATTAACAACTTTTAACCAATCCTGATAACCAGAAACATGAGCATTTATTGTTGTATTCTTCCCGGCAAATGGCGGATTACCAACAATCGCATCAAACCCCGGATTATCTCTATCAAATACCTCTGGAAATTCAATCTCCCAATTAAAGGTGGGAACTGGTTTCTCGCCATACCGCAATTCTGCACAAATTCGCCTGACATCTAAATCATCTTCTTGATTTTTCTGCCATTGATAAAACTTCAACCATGAATTATCACGCTCATCCTTTCTTGCTTTGTCCTTATCCTTAGCGAAAAATGAAGCAATAACCAAATCCCCTTTCAGCCGAATATCCGCCAACTCTGTTTCTATATTTTTGTAAAATTCGCGCTTGGCTGCATAATTATCTTCATCTAAATTGTGAATTCCATTGCGATAAAACTTCGCTTTATCCATTGATAGATTAAACAAAGGTGAGTTTAGGTCTTTATAAGTCTTGTCTTCATCCCAATTAAACGTTTTAATTTGTTCAGAGGTTAACCCAACTAAAGAATCTCCCCACTTCAAAGCATGGTCTAAAAAAGTAAAAGGATGAGATTTCGCCAAAGTCGCTAACCACAGCGATAATTTAGCTAAATTCACTGCAAATGGGTTTTTATCCACACCATACAAACACCGTTGCGCTACTAACCGCCGCGCATAAAGTAACGGTTCTTCATCAATTGGAATTTCAGGTAATACGTTTTGCTTATTCCACGCTTCAACTAATTTCTCTGCCAACTGACGACAACTTTCTACCAAAAATGCGCCCGACCCCATCGCCAAATCACAAACTTTCAACTCTAAAATCTGCTCTGGTGTGGGGTTTTCCCCCAAAGCCGATAAAATTGGTCTGAGGGTTTCTTTCACAATCGGCTCAGTCAATGCACGAGGCGTATAATGAGAACCACTACGCCGCCGTTCTTCCCCCGGTTGCAAATACAGAGAACCCACAGGCATTAAACTCGGCGTTTTCGGTGACACCTTGCGTCCTAAAGCTGCCACTACATCCTCTGCTGTCCTCGCATCCTTTAACTCAGTTAGGGATTTACCAGTAATTTCGCAACCTGCAACATCCTTTAAATATTTAGCCCGTTCTCCCACCTTAGTTTTGAGAACTTCTTCAACGCTGACAACCACTGTCACCGAAGATTTGGAACCTTTGGGTTTACTCCAAACACCAATAGCAGGACTACTTGCTCTTTCTACCTCGTAGCCCATAATCGCTTCATAAACAGACCCAATTTGCTCAACGTCTAGAGAACGGTAAGACAGGCGTTCTCCATCCAGTACCAGTAACCCTTGCAATACCCGGTGAATTACCCCATCTGACACGCGAGGGGGTTCAAGACTTTCTCCTGTTTGATATTCTGTAAACTGGAGACGACCTTCTAAAAACGGATATTCATCTGGGTCAAATAGTTGCCCATGACGAGCAGGTAAGTACAAATCAGCATGACCGCCGCCATCGTAAACCAAACGGAACAGACTCAGCAACCATGCCCAAGCACCATACCTCTGATCCATTGTATCCGGGTAATTCCCTGCATCTTCTCTCAAGCGATCGTAAAGTCCACTAACTGAGTAGTAGCGTGTATAAACTGCATCTTGAGACATCAAGCCCCGGTCTTCAGCGTAAAGCAGGAAAACCAATCGCAGCAAGATGGTAATCAGTCCACCGTAAATATGCTGAGGTGCAGTAGTAGCAATGTCACTCACTAAGCTGCTTTTAGTGGTTGCATCTGCTATTTGGAAGCCGCGTAGTAAATCCCATAATGCCTCTAATACTTGCTCTGCAAGCTTTATAGAGACATCGTTTTGATATTTCCGACTTTTTTCCAGGATTGCAGACAAACGGCGATCGCTAGGGACATTAAACAGTCGGTCAGCCGAGAGCAACATCTCCATTGCACCCAAAATCAGCCGCCCAGATACCTCACACATTGCCTGTACAGGAAAAGTCAGATGTCCCGATGACTCCCCAAGTGGTGCATAAACCAAACGCAATTCTGTACCGTTGCACAATAGCCCAGTATAAACTTTTGTTTCTTTCAAAAGGCGCTCAAACTTAGACTGGGGGCTGGCGTGCCAACCAGTAGATTTACTATCCTCCGCGCCTGCATTGTCAAGTTCAGTACCATCAGGAAGCACCTGTACCAGCATCACCCAACCGCCATTAGGGTCGGGTACAGCATACGTGGGTGTTAAAACTTCGTTGTAATCTGGGAGCGCGATCGCTAATTCTTCTGGACTGGCAACTAAATCTTCTGGTTGCCAACCTAAAACATTGATAGCAAAAGCAGGAAAGTCGTCAATTCCAAAGGTTTCCTTGCTATCACCAGTCAGAGGTTCACGTCTGGCAACTGTAGCGAGTATTTGTTGCAGTTCCACCACATTGCGATTAACCACAGCTTGGGCTGCTGACAATGCCGGCGGAGACACCACCAACCCCACCGGCTGGAGAAAGCCTAACCATTCTTTATGTAAGCGAATTTCTGGATCGTTTGCCATTGTTTATACTCCCTCTAGCCGGAAATCGGCCATAAATAAATTACGCCGACTGGCTCAACTCGTACTGCTTTTACTTTGTAGGCGGCTTCAATTCGGGCTGGTTCTGAAATTAGTTCGGTTGCGATCGCTTGAAGGCGTTTTTCCCAATGGCGACGATCTGCATCCAATTGGCGCTGTTCTTCTATGAAGAATGGAAGAGACAACTGCACTACCTTAGATTCTTCCTGACACTTGAGAATTCGCGTCTGTTGTTCCTCTAGAATGTTCTTCATCTCAGCAGCTTCTTTAGTACCCCGATTGGCCAGGTTTTTCTCAGCCCTCTCAGCTAAAGCTGTGGCGTGGCGTTCCAGATGAGGAATTAATTCTGCTACATCTTGGGCAGCACTTTTTTTCAATCGCTCTTTTACCGCTTCGGCAACTTCCAGCAAGTGAGGGGAAGCTAGGGAATTTTCCAGTAATTCCAGTACGTTGTCTTTCTCGCCTTCTCTTAAACGCTGAAGTTTCTTGCGTCCTCGACTGGTTGGATCTGACCACTCTGCTGCGACTGCAATTACCTGATCGTGTAAGCGAGAAGCACGTTCACCATACAGAGCCAGCCGTCCCAGTGCAATCACTTTTGGCATTGGGTCATTAGTTAGACAAACACAAGCACGAGTTAATTCATCGTGCAAGAAACCCTGAGCTAAAAACCTACTCAGTAGACGCTGGACAATTCTGTGTTCTAAATGCAGATGAACTACATCCCCATCTAAAGAACCAGGATCTCGAAAGACTACAGGACGAATCGGTGCTTCTTTTCGCCATTCCCAAGGCTTTTGTCCGATTTTACGAGGTGTTCTCAGGGTATCAAGTGTAGTTGACCATGTTGGATCTGCACCAGTACGCTGGTCGAGAGCCGGAATTGTCCAACGGGCAGTTACAGGATTGTTAGCAACCTCATTCACATCTACTGGTGTAAGTGTTGGGACTCCCAGAATTTCTAAAGAAGCAGAAATTGCATTACGGAAGTGATTGTCATCTAGTCCCAACCAATCCCGCGATTCTTTCAACATTTCTTGTAAATTCTCGACTTGTTTAGTCAAATCCTGTTGGCGGAGTCTAGCTTGCTCCAGTTCCTCATTAATTACCTGTGTGTTTACTGTTTCCTTGTTGCTGAGTTGCTCTGCTTTATTAATCGAATCGGCAAGATTATTTACTTCTTGGTGGCGAATTCCATTAGCCAGTAAGCGCGACACATTTCTTTCAACTACTGGTGCAAGGCTGCCTAGTTCTTGTTGAATCGTCACTGTTTTCCGCACCAGTACATCTAATACTTTGTCTTCTGTGCGTTGTGGTAAGACAAAGTAATAACAATGGACAACAGGCGATCGCTGTAATTTCCGGTCAATCCGTCCATTGCGCTGTTCCATCCTTGATGGGTTCCACGGCACATCAAAATGGAACAAGTCAGCACAGTTGTTTTGGAGGTTCACCCCTTCTCGTGCTGCATCTGTAGCAATCAGGATTCGCAGGGGATGACGCGCCGGATCAGCGTTAAATGCACTTTTAATCGCTTCGCGGCGTTCTTCTCCGATACCCCCGTGAAATACATCTATGCGTTCATGTTCGCGGTTAGAGCCAGCGATCGCACTTTGTAATTGCTGTTGTAAATAACGTTTAGTATCTGTATATTCTGTAAAGATAATTACTCGTCGTTCTAACCAAGCAGCATTCGGCTGACCCAAATCAGGGCAAAGATTTTGGCGAATCCACTCCACCAGTTGTTGAATCCTCGGATCTGGCTGGTAGCGAGAGGAATTCGCTACATCTGCCATTTCATCTAAAATTGCTAATTCACGCGCTGTTTGTCCCGCAGCCTGCATACTAGCTGCTGCCATTTGAGCATCTTCTTCTGCAATTACTTCCTCTTCAGAAAATTCAGCCCGTTCGTCATCTGCACCAGGGGATTCAAACAGCAACGGGAGACTGGCTTGATGTATGGGAGTCCGGTTCGCCGCTTGCTTTTCTATCCCCGTTCGATGCACCTTTAAAGTCCGAGCAAATGCCTCTATCGAAGACAAAAGACGCTTTTGTAGTGAAGTAATTACCAGCATTGCCGTAGTCTGAGTAGACTTCGCTGCATCTTTGAGCTTTTCCTCACGCAGATTGCGATACTGTTGCAGCAATCGGGATAATTTGAGTTCGGGCGCGTCTTCTGGCAGATTATCAATAACTATAGGAAGAACGTAGCGTTGAGGAAACTCTTCTCCTATCTCCCGTAAATCTTGCTTTAAACGCCGCACCATTACAGTGTCCAACAACTTGCGATTACGAACGGGTACTCCTCGGCAGAAACGCTGGGGATCAAGAATTTCTAGTAAGGCGGCGAAGCTGTTGGAGTGTCCATTGTGGGGTGTGGCAGACAAAAACAGCTTGTGTTCAAAACGCGGTGCTAAGTCTCGAACAGTTTTGGTAAGTTGGGAATCCACAGCATATTTTGCACCACTCGCAGGTGCAGCATTATGAGCTTCATCAAGGATGAGCATGGAAGCAGCTGCAAAATCACCAAGCCAGTCCCGTAATGGTGCGGTGTATGTTTCATCTCGTAGCAAAGCGTGGGAAATAATGAACCGAGTATGCGTCATCCAAGGGTTAATTCCATAACCCCGTTCTTGACGACGCGCAGCAATAAACTCACGGTCAAGAATCATAAATGTAAGTCCAAAGCGACTTTCCATTTCCTCTTGCCACTGACGCACTACTGACGGCGGACACGAGATAACGACTCGTCTAACTTTCTGCCGCATCAACATCTCACGCAGTATCAGCCCTGCTTCAATTGTCTTGCCCAAACCGACATCATCCGCAATAAATAAACCGACTCTCGGCATTAGCAAAGCTTTACGTAGCGGCTCTAATTGATAAGCTTTGACTTCTATACCTGCTCGGTAAGGCGCTTGGAAAAGCTTGGCATCTGTGGAAGTTACGCAATTCCACCGTAATGTGTGCAGGTAAGCAGAAAACAGACGCGGATTATCAAAACCTCTATTCGCTATAGAATCCCATGATGTCGCCCCTACGATTTTGGCATCTATTTCCCGTTCCCATAGGACTTCTAGCGATTCTCCTAACGCATCATCTTCTAAACAAGAAAGGCTAACTTTTGTATCTTGCTCTGGAGACGGTTTCGACACAACTTCTTCTACAAGATATTGCCGCGATCGCACGCGCACAATCTGTCCAGTTACAATGTCAGTCACTCGTGTCTGCCCCCTTGTAACTCGGCTGGTATTATCCCTCCTCTAATCATGAAAAACTCACTCCCCTAAACCCTAATGCCTGGTTAGCTTGGAGTGCTAATCTACAACCATCTTTTTGAAAGTTGCGTTGCAGGTATAAAATAGCTTTTAATCTATTTGTTCTTTAGCACCTGCTACATCTTAATGATGTTATTTTATATACGTCTATAGCAAGTGGCTATTTTCAGCAGAAAACTTTGTAATTCCTAAATGAAGAGAGTCTAAAAGGTATAATCTACCTAACATCACATAGACAATTATTGGATTAAAATTAAATAGTAATCTATTGCTCAGTAATATCACTTAAAATATTTAGGCTGAATTGCGTATACTTAAAGTAACCTGATAAACTAGCATTATTTAACCACTGTCAACCAACATCGAGAATTGCTCACAGAGATGGAAGCCCTCAAGTAGTTCTTGATAGAGAAAGTACCCTTGAGGGTACTGTGAATGGCTGCCATTCGTTTCTAGGATATTTTATAGAAGTTTTTTTCAGTGGCCACAGCGATGTCTTCTATTGAGGACAACAAAATAATTGTTTGGCGATCGCAAAAAGACGAGCGAATCAGTGTAAATTCAGAAATTCTTGAAATTAATAAAAATACTAACTTGCAGGATGATATAACCCCGTATTTTCGTTAAATTCCCACCCCATACCCGATTTATCCTTGCCCTTGCACCATGCCACAAAAAGCGGTGGGTGCAGCTTATTTCGCTGTTCGCGTACAGTTTCTTGACTTACACCAAGTCTTGAAGCTAAACCTTCTTCCGTCAACGGTTGGATTCGGGGAGTATGCCCTTTGAAGGATGAATTGTTGTTGTACGATTTATTGCCCCGCCTCGGTTGGTTGTTAAGATGATTTTGAATTTTAATAATCGCCTCAGTAAACTGTGTCATTCGGGCTGTTATCCCCTCAATTTTTTCTGATAAATCGGCGAGATTATGGATTGCTTCGGTTTCGTTGCTATTAGATTCACTTGAAAATTGTGACTCCAGCTTATCAAGTCGTGAGCAAATAGCTAATATCGTTTCATTCGTAGGACTGCCGTTACTATTATTACCATTAACTAAGTACTCCTCAACACTTGCCTTAATCTTAGAGTCCAAGCGTTTATCTAAATTATCGCCACCAATTGCATCAAGGTTATCTATATCATCTAGGTAGAGTTCGATAAATTGGGTCAGCGTGGCTGTTGCCGTCGTCCCTTTCGACTTACAACGGGCAATAAACTGCTCCCACATCTTTTGGTCGCAGTTAAAAGATGCCAGTTTCTTGTTTTTCCCTGTTTGGCTCATGTCTAGGTAATGTCTAGGTAAATCTGGACTGGACACGACTGAGTGAGCGTGTCATCCATCTTGATAACTACCTTGACACTATCATTTTCGAGCGCATGAGTGCGCCCGCCGGAGACGATGGTCTCCGACCGACCGGAGGTCATCGCCTCTACCAAAAAGCAGTCAGATTACTACTGTCTGCAACAGTTAGTTAGCCACTGTTGGAGTTGTTCAGGAGTCGTTGGCGCACGCACAATTTGAGCAAAGCCTGTTATCGCTTTTGTAGCCAAATCAGGGGGTGACTTCCTGGCTAACGCATCCATTTAGTCAATCATATCTGCCAACAAATTTGTCATCTCTGACTGACCTTGTTTGCGGTTATCGTCATACTGGATTAATACATCCAGCTTGACATGACGGCTGACTTTTTGCGTCTTTCGCACATCCCCTTGGGTTGCTTCCAAAAGAGTTGTAATCCCACTGTGGCGGATGCGGTGGGGTGACATTAACTTTTTTACACCAGCTGCATCAAAATAATTGACAACAATTTTACGGATGCCGTCCCCAGTGAGGCGATGCCCTTTACTGCGGTTATCAAGGGCGATAAATAAGGGTGAGGAGGCGGTGATATTGCCCCGGACTTGCAACCAATCACAGATAGCATTAACTGTTGCTACTGACAGTTTTACCCATTCATCATTCGTACCTTGCCCTTTTCCCAAAATCCGCAATCTGCTTTCGTGTGGGTCGAAGTCTTTAATATTTAATTGACTCACCTCATTACGTCGCAGTAAATTTTCCCACAACAGCCGCAACAGCGCATAATCTCTTTGGCCGTGAACAGTTGAGCGCTCAATTAGCTGGATTACACTGTTGATGCTTTGAGCATCCACCCCGGTAGTATCTCGATACGCTTTTACCTTTTCCAACTCTACATCTTCTAGCGTGTAGCTGCACACACCTAACTTGCGGGCAAACTTCACTAACGATTTAATGCTGCTGAGACGACGGTTAACCGTTGCTTCCTTCAACCCTATAGCCAGTAGCTTGGCCTTATATTTCAACACCACCGCCACCGCCCGTTTCTGGGTAAGGTGCAGAAATTCCAACACGCTGTCAACATTTGGCTCAATACCAGTCATCGCCACAAAGAATTTCCGCAAATCTTTCTGGTATTCGCGCCGGGTGCTGGGTGCGCGAATATTGGCGAGCATCAAAGCAATGACATCCTGTTCATCCTCTGTTGCGGCAAAATACCGCTCAATTGGGGCTGAAAGAGATTTTTTTAATGACTCTACCGCCGAGTCAAATCCGGTATCATCGTTTGCTTTTGGGGATGCCCGTCTGGGGGAATATGGAGTATCAGACATAGCATTGGGCGCGAAAATGGGTGTTTTCGATATCAAACCTATTCTCTCTCGATTTGCCCGACTACACTCACTTTGGCGCGATAAATCTTCCATTAGACCAACACAATCGCAATGTTGCTAAATATACTGCTGTGGTATTAGTGCTATTCGCTTATTACCCAACGCTTCACTGTGCTACAGTATGTATTTTTAATGAATTATGAGAGATGCAAAAATTAAACCATCCCAGTGGTTGGAATGGTTTAAGGGAATTATCAATTTTTCTTACTGCTCCTTTTGCTTATAGGAGGCAACCAATTGTTGTTGGCGACAATTCAGGCATTCCTTTTAACTTGATAGTTTCGGCGACTTGGTTGTTATTTTGGCGTAATGAAAAGATAGGATTGCCCGTTAGCTTGATTTGAGCTTGATGCTATTAGGGTTGCGCTTCCAAGATCCGACCTATACTTCTTGGCGATAGTGCTGGCAACCCCCTGCGAGTAGCTTCTTCAGCAACTTGCATATGGTAATGGTGCTTTGAACGACTGGGTTTTCGGTTCTTGCTCCATTCGCTGATTTCGACAATTTTGCTCGCCTCTGCGCTCTTGCACTTCTTAGGTCTGCCTGCGTTCACACCTAATACATTATTTATCTTTGCGATCGCATCTTCCAAGGTTTCCGATGTTATGGTACTTGATGTCCACTTTTTCTTCCAGTTTGTTACTGTTTGCTTCGCTATACCAAGTTTTTTTACTATATTTTTATGATTTTCCCCACGATTAAGCTCTAGCAGGATGTTTGCTCTCTTGATCATTTCATCGCTGCCGGTGGCTGCTATATTCTCTAATACTTGCTTTTCAATAGGATTCAATACTTGAATATGAGGCATTTTAGTATTTACCCCGCTTAAACCTACAATTTTGCCAAATCGAATGAAGCCTGATATACTTTTTTTGTAGAGTTCATTTTTCCTAAATATTCACTCAAAGCCCTGCTGCAAACAGGGCTTTGAGGAAAAAACAACCCCACCTGTTACTAAAACAGGACGGAACTTTGTTTTGTCAATTTAGTTATCTAGAGCCATCATATCATGAGTTTACCCAATTTGACAAATCTATCTTTAGATAGATGCTTTTTTTTTAATGTCAGTAATTTAAATATCTCTTCAGTCGTATTGGTTTTCAATGGGTTGGGAATAATAGTTTACTGCGCGAGAAAATTCTCTTCGAGAGTTTTTCTGGTAGTTAATCCTTTGCTATTTACAAGATTTAATTATTTTTTAAAATTGTCACTTTTTCCAAAGTATGAAAGTGCTATAAGTCTTGCTGGTTAAGATTTTTCTGCTTTCTGCTTAGGTTTTTCACTTCTTGAACTTATCTTTTGAGTGACAATTTGTGACCCGGAGTATAAATATGTCTCTTGTGCAGAATCCGGTAATTGTATATATTTCTCCTGCGGAGTTGGTTGTTCATCCGAAGCTGATAGAAATATATGGTGAGAATGAAGATCGTCCAGCTTTAGAAAAAAGTATCTCTGAAAAAGGGATTCTTGAATCTTTAAAAGTATCTGCACGTACTGGTGTCAATATAGTCTTGGCAGGTAAGTGTCGCTTGCAAATAGCTCGCCAGTTAGGGATTTCCACTGTGAAAGTTGAATTTGTTGAGTCTGGTTCGCCTGAAGAAGATTTGAAACTAGTGCTTGACTTTAATCTCCACCGGGAAGGTGGGAAGACTCATTACCAGAAATTTCACGAGGGGCAGTACTGGGAGAGCGTACTTCGTCCCCAGGCGAAAGAAAGACAAAGAGAGAGCGCTCGTCGTTTGAATGAATCGAAGTGTTCAAATTTGAATCATTCGATAAATGAGAATAAATCTCAATTAAAGAAGGGTAAACCCGTGATTCGGGAGGTTTCAGAAAACCTAAATATAAGTGTTGGTAGTTATCACAAGGGCAAGAAAGTTTTTGAATTAATTTCTCAATTACGAGAAATGGAAAAATTTAAGGCAGTTGTTGCACTGGAGATGGAATTTAACCGAAGTATTGATGCAGCATACAAGTTTGTTTGCAATCAAGATATTTGTAACCAGGTAATAGACCTTCTGGAGGCTACGGAGATAGGTAGTATAGGCGATGGTATTGCTTGGATGCTGAATGGCGAGCGCAATCCGTTTCGACGTTTCCAGCTTGACCAAGTATATCAATTCAAAAAGAGACTGCGGCCCGAGTTGGAAATTGTGGGACGGGTTATTGCTATAACTAATGAGTTTGTTGTGTTTGGATTGAGGAATTTAGGGAATATGAGCCTAGAAATTGTGAATCTACGCCCGCGACAAATTGATGCAGAATTGCAGGATGAACCATCTGCATCACAGAGGAAGAGAATATTTCAATTAATGCAAAAGTTTAGTGATGTTTTTCCAGTTCAGGTGTCTTTGGCGGAGTTGTTAAAACTCCCAAATTTAACTGATAAAGAGGAGGTTTTATTGCGGATGTATGAGTCTGACGTATTTGAAAAAACTTGGGAAGATTATAAGACCCAAATGAAAGCAATGGAAGTTTCTACAAATAGAAAAAAGGATAAGATTTGTGCTGCATAGGTAGCTGTAAGCAGTTAATCTAGCAGAGAATTTATCCCGCAATTCAACATTACTTACTAGATTAGCATCTCAATACTAATTGCAATACGAGTTCACTATTGTGGGTGCTGAACTCGTATCAAGATATTTGACTGTTTTTTGTTTTTAAACTCGGTGGTGGAGTATGAGTAATTTCATCTTCACCAGTTGTACTAATAAGAGCCAATGTGGGGTGACACTTGTGGGTGTTACTAGCTTTGCATTGTTATCCCAAAACTAAGAATGTCGATTTAATGACAACTTCGCTAGAACTGCCTCATTTAAATAATTACCAAAAAAAAGTTGGGTAGTCGCATTGTTGTTGGTGAAGCGTGTTGGACTAAATCTTAGCCTAAGCCTACGTATGTCTAAGCCTAAACAAGTATAAACCTTTGTTTGCTTTCAACCATGAGACGATTACCAGTCGCCTCCAACAAGCGGATAACCAACCGCTTAATTCAAAATAAAATTTCAAATTTAGGCTAACACATTTTGACCAACAGCGAGGCTACCTGATGCACAAAAATCATCAGGACAGTCACTCATGTTCCAAGAAAATTTCTCTTCAGATGTCGAGAACAAGCCCCAATTAAGCCTTTCACAGCCTTCAAAAAAGAAAATCAAACCCCACCTGCCCGCAGAATCCGTGGGTAAACGCTACGTAGAGCGCTTTTGGCATCCATTTGGGGCGATAATTGCCCCTTCTTTAATAGAAGGTGCAAAACCAGCATGGCGCACCATCGATTATTACCTCCAACCCTCCCAACTGTGGAACCTGCACCAAGACAAGTCGAAACTAGTAGGTCTGCGCTTTAACGACACAACACGTTACGCCACAATCGATTTAGACTTCTTTGGCGACTACCATAACATTGAATCTATAAATCGCATCAAAGCAGCGCTAGAGGACATCGGCATAGTCGATATCATCATCCTCCAGTCCAGCTTTAGTGGCGGCTATCACCTGATCCTAAGCTTCGCATCCCCCCTACCCACCTTTCCCCTAGCCTGCGCCCTAGAGATTACCTTAAGAAACGCAGGCTTTATCCTCCGCCAAGGACACCTAGAAATCTTCCCCAACACCAAACCATATAGTGCCAAACAAATAACCAACTACAAAGCCATCCGTTGCCCCATGCAACCGGGTAGCGGTTCATTTTTACTGAATGATGACCTACAACCAATTAGTGACTCAGTTTCTATCTTCCTCGACTATTGCGATCGCGCGGCAAGTCGGCAAGATTTAACCAAACTAAAACGGGTAGCGAACAAAGCCAAAAAACAAATTTCACGGGAGAGATATCGCAAGCAAGAATCTGCTGACGTTGTACAGTGGCGTGCCAACTGGGAAGAAATCATCACCACAGGCTGGACAGGAAAAGGACAAACAAACACCCTCCTACAAATCTTCGTAGGCTACGGAATCGTCTTTTTAGACTTAGAGAGTGATAAATTAGTCGAATTTTGCCTTACTACCGCAATTAACGCCCCCGGCTACAGCCAATATTGCCGACACCAGCACGAAATCGAAGCGAGAGTGCGGCATTGGGTAGAATCCACAATTCGCAACAAATGGTACAGCGCCTACATTAGTTATCCCGAACGGCTATTGGGTACATTCGCCAACACATTTGCAGAAGCCATAGCAGGCATTAGCAGCATTGATAAACCCAAAGACAACGTAATCCCATTTGACCGTCGTAAGCAACAGAACTGGGAACGCAGCCAACAAGCTCAAAAACGCATCCAGATAGTAGTAAGGGCAATAGAGTGGGATAGAGGCTTACCAGTAGGGGCTACTGAACGGGGTAAAGTGATACGTGCTGAATACAAGCGCCGCTTTCACAAAACTATCTCACAAGAGACATTACAAAAGCACTTGCATTTGTGGCATCCCACGCGCTACATCTTAGACCCGTGGGTAGAAAATAGCTCAAACCCTTATCAATCAAGCAATGACGGGCAATTTAATAGCTTTCAAAACTCATTTGCAAAACAGAGTGTTGAAAATCCTTATCAAAAGCAAAATGACGGTCATTTTTACTATATGAAGGTTTTTTGTAAATCCTTACCTCCTGCTGCCGATGCCCTTACAGGGCAGCAGGCAGTAGCAAGTTTTGAAGAAGTTGCTGTGTCTGAAGGGGAATTGTTTGTACCTCTGGTACAAGATGAATTTGAGGAAACTAATTTTAATTCTGAAGAATTGAATTTATTACAGTCAGAAGATTTGTCTTCAACTTCATCTGTCAATAATTCTGATAATTCATCAGTTTATTCAAATATTATACAACTGGATCAAAACGTTAATGAAAGTAATTCAGATAAGGATTTTAAATACCCCTCTAACCCCGGCGCGGCTGAAAATTACAATAACAAAAACTTATTAATCAATTCTGTCAGTATTTCACCTACTGCATCTACACCTGCAATTGTGCTGCCTGAAGCGTCACAAAAAGCCGAAGTTAGCGATCAAAGTACATCTTCAGGCGACTCAGCAGCAACTCTCGCTTTGTCAGAACTGAAGAATCTGACTAAGTTGCGACTCCAAGCAGCATCCCACGCCAAGCGTGTAGCTAGAGAGTACTGCTTAATTGCACGATGTTTAATTGGGGGCAAAGAACGCGAAAGACTGGAGCAGAGTGCCAAAATGCAATTTTATCTCGATTCAGGTAACAAAACTCTAATTGCAGAAGCTAACGAGTGGGCAGCTACTAATCCTGGGTGTTTACCGTTTTCGTTGGAGTTAGCGTTTCAAGAAAGTGAGACGTGATGGCTGGATTTTTCTGGTTGTTTATTTTTTTGCTGGCATAGGCGCTGAAATAATCTTTCACCTTTTCATCCCCCACCCCAGCATTGAGAGTTTGGAAATTCAATGCTAATCTGTATTTGATAGTTTGGATAGTAATGTAAAAGGATAATTTTTTCTAGCTAGTTAAGAATATTTAAAAAAATATTACTCATGATTTTTTACTCAAATATTTTGAATTAAGAAAGAAATTCCTTTTTAGTCATTACTAGTTAATACTAATCAGCATTTCTTAATTTGATATCGCTAGAGTGGGTGTATTTACAGGAGATGAAATCTTAAATGTTAGTCCTGATCGAGATAGCAACTAATCCTACATATACAAAATATATCCAAATCTCTTTGCTGGTAATAATACTTGGGGGCTTTCTACTAGCTACAATTGTTGGTTCAATTGGCTGGTATATCTCTAAGCGCCCTGCTGGTTGGGAAAATGCAGAGACTCCAAACTGGATTGTACAACTTACTAAAAATCTTAATAAACAGAAGTCATCGGATAATTAGAACTGAGATAGTTAGATGAAAATTTATTTGTGAAATTAAGTAAATTAGCCATAAGTAAAAATCTTACAAAACCGTCATCATAATTTATCTAAAATTGTTTAATTTCCGATGTCTTTGTTAGCATTCTGCTACCTAAAGAAAGTTAACAAAGGAGAATATAAGCATGGAAGCAGAAGAAGTATTGCAGAGGTATGCAGCAGGACAACGTAATTTCTGTGGGGTAAACCTTCAAGGAATATACATGAGAGGGGTGAATTTGAGAGGAGTAAACCTTAGTTGGGCTGACTTAAGTAGGGCTTCTTTGATGGATGTTAATCTGAATGAAGCTGATCTGCGTGGAACTTGCTTAAAAGAATCTTTTCTGATATTAGCAAATCTAACTCAGGCAGATTTGAGTTATGCTAACTTCACATCAGCTTATCTGACTTTAGCTAATTTGAGTAAGACCAATCTAAATCAGACTAATTTGACTAAAGCTAACCTCACAAAAGCCAATTTGACCGGAGCAAGATATCTAATTTCAACCAACCTTCATCAGGTTATTATGACTGATGCGATTATGCCAGATGGAAAAGTACACAGCAAAATGAGTTTGTGGAAAAAAACAGGTATTTGTCTAAAAAGTTGGACAAAGAATGGATTTTATAATTGCTCTCATGTCAAACAGTGATATACTAAGTTATGCCTTTAACTTCTGTAGGCTATCTATCAGAAGTAAGGTAGAAACAAGAGCATAAATCCGGCACTTTGGTACAACTGTGAATGAGACAAAAGTCTCTAAGTTAGAATACCCAGCGCCTGTTTATCAACTTTTATTTTTTATCTGTGAATTGCGGATATAAATAAAAGTATTATTAAAAAGATTGTAGTTTACACCCTTGGTTGTTATGCCAGCAAAATTTTACATTCAGACAGAGTGGGCAACTGGTTTTCTTCACTAAAAGTAGGCAGAAGTCCTACACAAGTTGCGTATCTGGAAGAAAAGGAAATGGCTGGTCAATAATTACCCGCTATTTAGATATTTATAAAAAATCCATCAGTATCAAAGTTGCGTATATCTTTGACATGCAGACCGAATAAAAGTGAGTTGCAGTATTGCTCTCATTGTAAATAGCGCCCTGAAATTGGGAACTATAAAACGAAGAACTGATCGGGATTTTTTCAAATTATGCTCATACCTGTTGAATGTCTCATTCAATTGGTAATCTTTCAGATATTTTCTAGTCTTATTTCAACCCCTCAAAGCTATCAGGAGTAAATATGCAAGCAACAAACGTAACTCTGGGAATTCCCAACCTCAACACTATGAATACCCAGGATTATATTGAAATAGAACAACAATATGGTGCTGATAATTACCATCCTTTAGATGTAGTCATTACTAAAGGGCAAGGAGTGTGGATATGGGATATAGAAGGTAAAAAATACCTAGATTTTCTTTCAGCTTACTCAGCATTAAATCAAGGTCATTGTCATCCCAAAATCCTTGCAGCCATGATTGAGCAAGCCGAGAAAGTTACACTAACTTCCAGGGCTTTTCGCAATGACCAATTGGGAAGATTTTATGAGAAGCTTTCTGAGATTTCTGGTTTACCAAAAGTGCTACCCATGAATTCGGGAGCCGAAGCTGTGGAAACGGCTATCAAAGCCATTCGTAAATGGGCTTATAAAATAAAAGGTGTACCAGAAAATCAAGCAGAAATTATTGTTTGTAGTAATAATTTTTCTGGACGCACTATTAGTTTAATCAGTTTCTCTACAGAAGAACAATATCAAGATGGATTTGGCCCTTTGACGACTGGGTTTAAAGTTATCCCTTTTGGTGATGCTGAGGCTTTAGAAAAAGCGATTACTCCTAACACTGCTGCATTTTTGGTAGAACCAATTCAGGGTGAGGGAGGTATTATCGTTCCTCCCAACGGGTTTTTAAAGCAAGCAGAACAAATCTGTCGCCATCATAATGTATTACTGGTTTTTGATGAAATTCAAACTGGGTTGGGAAGAACAGGTAAAATGTTTGCTCATCAATATGAGAATGTTAAGCCAGATGGCATAACTGTAGGAAAAGCTTTATCTGGTGGATTTTATCCAATTTCTGCGTTTATTTCTACTGACGAAGTGATGAGTGTATTTCAACCAGGAGATCATGGTAGTACCTTTGGCGGAAATCCCTTAGCTGCTGCTATTGGAATTGCAGCACTGGATGTTCTTATAGAAGAAAATTTGCCAGAAAAAGCTGCTCAACTAGGAGAGTATTTCATCACGAAATTACAATCAATTGAGAGTTCATATATCAAGGAAGTGCGTGGCAAAGGGTTATTAATTGGGATGGAATTGCACCCCGAAGCTGGTGGTGCTAGACGTTTTTGTAAAGCCTTAGCTAAAGAGGGATTATTAGCTAAAGAAACTAGAGATAATGTCATTCGTTTTGCTCCACCCTTAGTTATTTCCCAAGATGAAATAGATTGGGCATTGGAGAAAATTGAGCGAGTTTTGACAACCACTTGTTAGTTTAGCGTAAATTGAGTATGATGGGTGAATTGTAGTGTTTAAAAAGTCATTAGTAGCAAAATTGAACAGTCCTTTCATCCAACTCATGAGTATCTGGAAATTGCACGTCAAGTTAAATAAAAGACGGCAATCTGATCCTGGTTTGTCCTGGTACGACCACTGCGAAGCGCCTAGTACGTTGGCGAGACTTGCCTTCTAGTCGCTATGCAGACCGTATAACTTTTATTTTCAATAAAAAGGACAATCTACCATGAATCGGGAAGAACTTTTGCAACAGACTGTGCAACCAATTGACATCAAAGCTTTCGATGTTGTTGGCTTAGTGGAAGCTATGGGTAAAACAGCTTTCCAAGGTCGAAATTTGGGGCGGGCAGCAAAAATTTATGACGCAATGCTGCAAGATAAAGAATGTACGATTATTCTGTGTTTAGCTGGGTCTTTGTTTAGTGCTGGACTTAAGGGAATAGTCCACGATTTAATTACTCACAATATGGTAGATGCGATCGTGTCTACTGGCGCTAACATTGTTGACCAAGATTTCTTTGAAGCGTTGGGTTATCGTCATTATGTTGGCGACCCCTTTGCTGATGATGAGATACTGCGTCAGCAACGAATAGACCGCATATATGACACCTATATTGATGAAGATCAACTGCGGGTGTGTGACATGACGATCGCAGAAATCGCCGAGAATTTAGAGAAGCGTCCCTATTCTTCACGGGAATTTATTGAGCAGATGGCGGTTTATTTAGAACGCCGGGGTAATTATGGTCAATCTGTAGTGCAAGCTGCTTATCAACACCAAGTACCAATTTTTGTCCCTGCTTTTAGTGACTGTTCGGCTGGCTTTGGTTTAGTGCATCACCAATGGAATTCTCCAGAATCTCATTTAAGCATTGACTCGGTGCGAGACTTCCGGGAGTTGACGCAGTGTAAACTAGCATCCAACTACACCGGATTGGTGATGATTGGTGGTGGTGTACCGAAAAACTTCGCCCAGGATACGGTGGTAGCTGCGGAAATGCTGGGATTTGATACGAGTATGCACAAGTATACAATTCAAGTCACTGTCGCCGATGAGCGAGATGGGGCTTTATCTGGTTCTACTCTCAAAGAGGCTCATTCTTGGGGGAAGGTAGATAAAGCTACTGAACAGATGGTGTTTTCTGAGGCGACTGTGGCATTCCCGTTAATCGCGGGGTATGCATATCATAAGGGGAACTGGCGCGATCGCCAACCACATCATTTAGCTGAGTTATTCACTAAACCTCAACCCAAGGTAGTGACTGTATAGCAAGCAATATTTAAGGAGCAAGGGAATTCCTCTTGCTCCCTATTTTTGCATCTAAGAAGAAACTGATGTGTAACTTACCATTACTTGGGTCAGTTTCTACTGTTGAACCCACACCGAACACCTCACGGATTAAATCAGGTTGTAGTACATCTTGAGGCGTTCCTACTGCTCTTATTGTTCCATTATTGACAACATAAATGCGATCGCAATAACTAGCAGCCAAATTCAAATCGTGCAACGCTGCAATAGTAGTCACACCCAACCCCTTTACCAGTTCCAAAAGTTCCAACTGATAGCGAATATCAAGGTGATTAGTCGGCTCATCGAGAATCAAAAACCGTGCTTGTTGGGCTATGGCGCGTGCAATTAATACACGCTGTTTTTCTCCACCAGAAAGGGAAATAAAACTACGTTCTGCAAAGTCATTCATTCCCACCTGCACCAAAGCATCGAAGACTATGGAGTGGTCTTTTTCTGTCTCGCGGTCAAATAACCCTAGATGGACGTTACGCCCCATCAACACCATCTCTGCAACAGTAAAGTCAAATTCAGTAGATGCTTCCTGCAAAACAACTGCGGTAGCTTGTGCCATTTCACGGGCACTCAAATGCCAGATATTCTGACCATTGAGGATTATCACCCCACTATCTGGCTTCAGGACACGATACATACATCTGAGCAAAGTTGACTTACCACTACCATTAGGGCCAATCAGCCCGACAAACTCACCTGACGACACTTGCAGATTGATGTCATGTAAAATCTGCTTTCCCTCAGTACTCCAGGATAGGTGTTTCACCTCTAATTTCATTTCCCACCCCCTTTACCTTGTATCAAACAAATGAAAAAAGGAGCGCCGAAAAGTGCCGTAATAATCCCAATGGGCAGTTCCTCTGGGGCGACAATGGTACGTGCTAGAACATCTGCCCAAATTAAGAAAATTCCGCCCAGCAGCAGACTCACAGGTAACACCCGGCGATGATCTGAGCCGACGAGGAAACGGACGCTGTGAGGAATCATTAGTCCAACAAAGCCAATGACACCACTGACAGCAACTATTACACCTGTCAACAGTGAAGTTACTAGGAATAACTGCTTACGGAAGCGATCAGTGTCAGTTCCCAGAGTC
Source organism: Nostoc sp. UHCC 0252 (assembly GCF_034931145.1). Classification (NCBI taxonomy): domain Bacteria; kingdom Bacillati; phylum Cyanobacteriota; class Cyanophyceae; order Nostocales; family Nostocaceae; genus Nostoc; species Nostoc sp. UHCC 0252. Next base: position 118,834 of record NZ_JAYGHE010000005.1, read on the forward strand.
CGCGCTGTTTCTTCACCGATGAGGAGTGCATTTAGCGATCGCGTCTGGAGTAACAAATACCCGATTCCCAAGAACAAAGCCAGCACCGGCAGGATTAAGTCTGTCCACGTTGTTCCCGAAAGTCCTCCCAATAACCAAAACAATACTCGTCGTGTGGCTTCACCACTTCCAGCCTTGATAGCCAAGAAACTCGTTACTGCCTCAAACAGAGACGATACTGCTACACCAATTAAAATTAAGCGGGTGGAGGAGAGGTGTCCTTGTCGTCGTGCTAAAAAGAAAACAACAAAAAATGCTAACAGCGCACCAAGGAAAGCCCCAAAAGACAGGGCATACACACCAAAAAAGGAAAAAATACCAAATAGGATAACTAAAACAGCACCCACCGATGCGCCAGAGGAAATACCGAGAATAAAGGGGTCAGCTAAGGGATTTCGCACCAGTGCTTGCATGATGACACCAACCACTGATAGTCCAGCACCCACAAAAAAAGCCAATAGCACACGCGGAAAGCGGATCAGCCAGACAATTTGAACTTGTGCTTGCGTCCAGTCTCCTGTAATGTTTGGAAACACTTGGGATAAAGCTATCTGCCATACTCTCAAAGGAGGAATAGGCACTGGCCCAATCATCACCGCCAACGTCAGAGAAACCAACAATATGACAATCATTGCTACCATTAGCAGCTTGTAGCGTTGCTGCTTGTTTTTTCTCAATTGCTTTGGTAATAGATTAGTCATTGGTTATTTGTCATTGGTCATTGGTCATTGGTCATTGGTCATTGGTCATTGGTCATTGGTCATTGGTTATTTGTCATTGGTCATTGGTCAAGATTTATACCATTTCTTTGTGAGGCTGCGCCAAACTCTTTTAACTTCTTTCTTTGTGTCCAACTCTTACGAGACGCTATGCGAATGCGGTTCGTTTTTCTTTCTTGTACTTAAATATGGTTTAGCGCATCTTCATACAGAATTGGTATTAGAAATTCTTCCCCTGCTCACTTAAACCTCTCTGGATATAAAGCCTCTGCTAACTGCCTCACCCCTGCGACATTCCTAATTCCTGGCATCGTGTAACTAAAACCGATGACAATAAATTTATCTTGTTGCACTGCTTTTAACTGAGAGTAAGCAGGGTTTGATTTAAGTAATCGACGCTTCTCTTCGGCAGATGACCAGTTAGCATCAATGAGAACAATCACATCTGGTTGACGTGCAATCACGTCTTCCCAATTAACTGTTACCCATGCTTTTTTTTCTTGGATATCTTTGAATATATTTTCTCCACCGGCTAATTCAATAATATGATTGGGTATTCCCCAGTTAGAAGCAGTTAGAGGAGGATCTTCAGAATCATACCAGAAAATGCGCTTTTTGGTTGTCACTTTCCCTAGCTTTTGTTGGGTTGCTTGGAGTTGCGATCGCAGTTGCACAATTAACTTTTCTGCTCGTTGTTCTACTGCAAAAATCTGCCCGATTTCTCGGATCTCTTGATATAAATTCTCCATCGTCACGCGCTCAGGTCTAAGTTCTGGGCGATCGCATTCAATGGGCAACAAATAAGAAGAAATACCTAGTTTTAGCAACTCTGACTGTGACCCAAGTGCTTCTTTAGCAAAAGCGCTTTCCTCAGTGGAGAAGACAAAATCCGGCTCAACTCCCAAAAAAACTTCCCGTGACGGGTACTTTGGCGCTAAAACGCGAATTTGGGAATATGCTTGTTGGTACTCTGGCAAAATCGGATTATCCAGGTAGGCTGTACCAACCATCTGCTTTTCTAAGCCCAGCGCTAACATGACCTCCGTCGCCGATTGCATCATGGTGACAGCACGTTGTGGTGGTTGTTTGTAAGTAATTGTCAAATCACAGTTCTTAAGTGTAAATGGGGTATATGGTGTTCCATTAGAGGTAATATAAGTTGGGGCAGTGACATTTCCTGCACACCCTGAAACCATTCCCAGCATCAGCACTGCTAAGACTGCAACAAAGGGTTTAAATATCCAGATCCGGCGATGTAATTTACTCACACACAACCCTCTTCAAATCCTCTTAAGACAACAAAATCGTAACGAATTAACTTTAGAAACCTCTGCGCTCCTTTGCGCTACGCCAGTTGCTTCAAGTCGGGCATTGCCCGCCCAACGCACTGGCTTAACTTTGCGTTCCTCTGCGTTAAAAATTTTTACCTATTAAAACTCAACTGACACTGTTCCCAACACTGTAAACGGTGGTGCAGGGTCAATACTATACCCATCAACCTCATAATATTTAACATTTGAAATATTCTTGAAGTTGACTGCAAATCGATAATTTTGCCGTCGATAAAAGATAGAAGCATCCGCTCGTAAATAACTTGGAAGTTGAAACGTATTCGGTAAATCCACCTCCTGCTCCCCAACAAAATACAATCCAGCACCAAATCCTAATCCCTGCAAACTACCACTTTGCAGCTCATAAGTTGTCCACAATCCAGCGCTATGTTCTGGGACACCAAATAATCTGTCTCCTACAGGAATCACATTATCTTTTGTCACTTCGCCATCAATGTAAGCATAGTTGAAAATCACTTTCCAACTTGGTGATATTTCACCTGCAATATCTAATTCAATACCTCGACTGCGTTGTTCTCCCGTTTGGATACTAAATAAATCGTCTACTGGATCTGGTGTCAATACATTCTGCTTGGTAATTTGAAAGAATGCCAAAGTTGCAGAAAGTTTATTGTCAAGAAAATTCTGTTTCACCCCTACCTCAAATTGCTGGGTAGTTTGCGGTTCAAATTCTTCAGTTGTCCGACTTCTGGCTTGAAATTGGGGAGAAAAACCATTAGACCAATTGAAGTAAAGCGAAGTAGCATCGCTTGGTTGATATATAACTCCAACTCGCGGCGAAAATCGAGTATTTGATTGTTTATCGAGAATATCGCCACTCACACGGCCTTGACGACTGTAATCATTAAAGTCCAAGCGACCACCTAATAAAACTTTGAAATTAGGTGTAAGTTCAATTAAGTTCTGCGCGAATAAACCAACATTCTCGGAGACAATTTTTCGACCAAAGGGAGAACCATCTTCTACAGGAGTAGGAGTTCCACCATATTGCGGGTTAAAAATATTTATTGATAGTTCAAGGTCTGGGGCAAAAATGTAGTTAAATAAATTTCGAGCTAAATCTACTCCAAATAGCACATTATGGCGAATAGAACCAGTAGAAAACTTGCCAGAAATTTCGTTTTGGAGAGTGATATTTTCGTGTTCCTCATCCGAAGCGTAAAAAGAACGGTCTAATGTCTGACGATCTTCTCGCAAAGAACCAGGAGATACCTGTCTTGCGTCATTCAAATTAGCACTGAGGACATTAAATCCTTGGCGAAATTTCCAGTTGTCGTCAAATTCGTGTTCTAATCTATAGGTTAATGAGTTAAATGTCACTTCCCCATTAGCAAAATTGGGTTCTCCTAAAAATCGATTGCGCCCAAGTTGGAGAACTTCTGGCTCAATAGGAAAACCATTATCAAAAACAAAGTTATATTTCTGGTGTTCGTATTCAAAGGTGAGTTTAGTGCGATCGCCTACTTTGATCTCTACCACAGGGGAGATAAAAAAGCTGTCATACTCAACAAAATCACGAAAACTGTCAGAACTTTCATAGGCGACGTTCAAACGATACAGCACTGATTTATCATCTGTCAGTGGGCCGCTAATATCTAAAGTCGGACGCAAAAAGTTATAACTTCCATAAGTTACACTCGCGTTGTAATAAGGCTCTACAAGCGGCTTTTTGGTAGTTGTATTAATAACACCACTTCCACCTGCATACTGTGTTGGGCTACCACCATAAAGTACCGCCGCCGGCCCTTTGAGAATTTCCAACCTCTCGATATTAGCCACATCTCGCGGACTGAAGTAACCATAATCGGGAAAGCCATTGCGTAAAGTTTCAAAATTGGTGAGAAACCCACGCACCCGAAATCCTAATGACGACAATCCCCCGTATCCCCGTTCTGGTTGTACACCACTAACGTTATCCGCCAATTCCGAAAGACGCACAACATTTCGATCTTCAATCACCTGACGGGGAATGACTTGAATTGATTGGGGAATATCCCTGAGTTGTGCATCTGTCCTTGTTGCAGTGCTAGCATCGGGTACTGAATATGTATCGCTCTCCCCCGTCACTGTCAGTTCAATCGGTTCATTTGGTGGTGTTTCGCTAGTAGGTGATGTGACTGGTATGACGACAAAAATTAACCCTTCATCGCTGTCATCTAACTCAACTTTTGGTATAGCGGTTTCACCTGTTACTGTTACCCGGATACTATTTGCATCTTGATTGGTGACGACTAATTCTGTAATTCCTGCAAATGGTTTTTCTTGACGAAATGAATTACCAGCAGGTAAACTTAGTTGCGCGTTAGGAATATCGACAATAAAGTTATTTTCCTCAGTTTTAGTGGTAACTTGCAACTTATCAGATGCAGGAGTTTCTAATATTATTTCTAAATTGCTAGGAGTTTTGTTGAGACGTATTCCTGTCACTTGAATGACTGGATTTTGTTGCTGTGCGAATAAGTCTTTAACGCTTGTGTGAGGAAGCTGTATTTCACTTAATTGAGGAATGTCTTTAATCGCTATTTCTTCTGCGTATACAGGGAAATTAGTAAAAATTGATATGGTAGAAGTTAGCCACAGATAAGCAAATAAACTATGTTGTTTCACCCTCGATCCTCACACCGTTGACGGTAAATTACACCACAAAGTAGATACTGTGACAATAAGTCAAAGTACTACCTATGTCAAAAGACATAGTGTCAAACTACGCTAAAGCAATCTTCAATCATGCGAGAGAAACAAGATACCCGACTTATTTGAAAAGTCGAGGATCTGAACACCACGTATTTTGATAAATTCATGTAAAATTTTGCCAAAATGTATTCTATTAACATTGACAATTTATCATTTAAACTTTTCTGGATACAAGGATTGAGCTAATATTTTAACTCCTTGAGCAAACCTGACACCGGATGTACTGTAGCTGTAATCAATAACTATAAATTTATCTTTTTGGACTGCGCTAATTTTTCCATAGGCTGGATTTGTGAGAAACAATTGTCGCTGTTCTTTCGCAGGCGACCAACTCGCGTCACTCAGAATAATTATTTCGGGATTACGGTTAATTACATCTTCCCAATTAACGCTTATATAAGTACCTTGAGCTTTTTCTTGAAATATATTCCGACCTCCCGCAAATTCCAACATTTGATTTGGTAAACTATCAACAGTGACAGTGTAAGGTGGACTTTCACTAGCATACCAAAAGACAGGTTTGGGAGGATTCACTTTGCCCAATTTTGTTTGAGTATCTTGCAGTTTTTGTTTTAAAGCAGCAATTAATTTAACAGCGCGATCGCTTACTCCAAAAATCTTACCAATATCCTGAATTTCACTATAAATATTTTCTACCAAAGCTCTTTTTTGTGGACAAACTTCTATAGCTCCTGCTGCCAAATATGAGTTAATATTTAAGCTAAGTAACTCTTTACGTCCACCGATAGCATCCTTACCAAAAGCCCCTGGAAATGACCCATAAACAAAATCTGGCTCTGCACCTAATAAGACCTCTTTTGAGGGATATTTATCGGCAATGACAGGAATTTGAGAGTAGGTTTTTTGGTATTCTGGCAGAATGCGATCGTCTAGATAAGCTGTACCAATCATCTGTGCCTCTAAACCTAGTGCTAACATGATTTCTGTTGCAGGTTGGTTGAGAGTAATTACACGTTTTGGTGGTTGTTTGTAGGTAATAGTAATACCACAGGTTTCAATTGTAACTGGGGTAAAATTAGCAGCCACAGATTGCAGATTTTTAGTATTTTCTACCTGCATCTGACAAGCAGTCATTATCACTAATAAAGCAGTTATGAGGAAACGTATATAGCGATTTCGCCACCAAGTAAAATCAGGAAGTTTCATTATTAACCCCCTTAAAAGTCAAACGACACTGTTCCTTGGACTGTAAACGGTGCGGCGGGGTAAATAAAGTAACCATCTAAAGTGTAGTATCTGACATTGGAAATATTTTTGAAGTTCAACCCAATTTTATAGCGATCGCGGCGATAGAAAATAGCAGCATCGGCTCTGACGTAAGAAGGTAGCGTTAAAGTGCTTGGTAATCTAGTCTCCTGTTCTCCCACAAAAGCTAGCCCCAGTCCGAATCCTAGCCCTTGTAAATTACCACTTTGAATTTGATACGTCGTCCACAGGCTAGCACTATTTTCGGGTACACCATACAATCTGCTACCAACAGGAATATCTTCGTCTTTTGTCACCACAGCATCGGTGTAGGCGTAGTTAGCAATGATATTCCAACCCGGTAAAATTTGTCCTGTAATGTCTAATTCTACCCCTCGGCTTCTTTGTTCGCCCGTGTTAATGCTGAAATTCTGAGGATCAACAGGATCTGGAGTTAGCACATTTTGTCGAGTAATTTGATAAAATGCCAACGTAGTCGAAAGACGGTCTTTAATCAAATCTTGTTTAATTCCCACTTCAAATTGTTCGCCAATTTCTGGTTTAAACTGCTCATCTGTCCGGCTTCTAGCAGAGTAATTAGGAGCAAAAGAGTTTGACCAATTGAAGTAAAGTGAAGTTGTTTGACTAGGCTGATAAACTATACCAACTCGTGGGGAAAATTGCGAATTGGATTGTTCGTTAATTATCGCGTTTGTCACACGATTTTTTCTGAATAATTCATTAGCATCAAAGCGACCACCAGCTAATATTTTCAGGTTAGGTAGAACTTCGATTAAATCTTGGATGTAAATTCCGATGTTGTCTGAGCCATATTCTCTACCAGAAGTTGGCGAGGATGGAATCACAAAATTTGTACTGTACTGGGGGTTGAAAATATCAATTGAAGTTACATCCCCCTCTGTAAAATCATACTGGAATTTATATCGAGATACTTCTACTCCAAATAGCAGATTATGGCGAATTGAACCAGTATTAAATTTACCGTAAATTTCGTTTTGCAAGGTCAGATTATTATTAGCTTCATCTGATTTTGTTAAACCTCTATCTCCTGTTCTGCGGTCATCTTGTAAGGCGAAGAGAAATGTTGATTTGGTATCTAAATCAGCCTGAACTATGTTAAACCCCTGGCGAAATCTCCAGTTATCACTAAATTTATGTTCAAAATTATAAGTAAATGCAGTTGAACGAGTATTACTTTCACTAAAATTAGGTTCTCCCAAAAATCTATTTCTGGGGAGTGTTAAAAATTCTGGTTCTGGAAGAAATCCGTAGTTAAAGTTGAGATTGTAGTTTTGGTATTCAAATTCTAGAGCTAGATTGGTACGCGGGCCAATTTTCCAAGTGAGTGCAGGGGCGATAAAGAAACTATCATTTCTAGTAAAGTCGCGGAAACTATCTGCATTTTCATAAGCGACATTCAGGCGATAAAGAAGTGATTTATCTTCTGTGAGTGGCCCAGTCAAGTCAATTGTAGGACGAAAAAAGTTGTAACTTCCGTAAGTAACACTGGCATTATAGTAAGGTTCAGCTAGAGGCTTTTTTGTGACGGTATTGACAACACCACTGGGAATACCTGAACTAAATTGGCCACCTCCATACAGAACTGAGGCTGGGCCTTTGAGAATCTCAAATTGCTCGACGTTAGCGATATCACGAGGTGTCACATAGCCAAAATCTTGAAAACCGTTGCGTAAGTTGCCAAAATTTGTTGTAAACCCGCGAATGCGAAAACCTACGGAGGGTAGAGAACCATAACCTGGTTCTTGCTGGACACCCGCCACATTATCAGCTAAATCATTTAGTCTAACTACGCCTCTATCCTCAATTACCTGACGGGGGATGACTTGAATAGATAAAGGTAAATCGCGTAGTGGTGCTTCTATTTTAGTGCCGGTGGTGGCGGTGGGGACATTATACCCATCTCTCTCTCCTGTCACTGTCAATTCAATGGGTTGATTAGTTTCAGCCGATGGTTGCGTAGGTGGCGTTTCGCTACTTGGTTTATTTGGTGTGGAAGATGTAGCTGGTGTGACAACAAAAATTAAACCTTCATTGCTGTCATCTAACTCGACTTTCGGTACATCCGCCTCGCCTGTCACAGTTACTCGGATACTATTTGTATCTACGTTACTAACAGTTACTTCCGTAATTCCTGCAATTGGCTTTTCTTGACGGAAGGAATCACCACTAGTTAAACGTAGTTGAATATTAGGAATATCTGCAATGAAATTATTCCCTTCAGTTTTATTAGTGACTTGCAACTTATCGGATGTAGGAGTTTTTAAGATGATTTCCAAGCCGCTAGAGGTTTGGTTCAGACGTACTTCTGTGACTGAAATAATCTCTGTCTGCTGCGCTAGCCAGTCTTTGGTATTAGTGTGAGGACGTTGGATATCACTGACTTGGGGAATGTCTTTGATGACTATTTCATCTGCATAAACTGGATAATTAACTAAGACTATTGCAGCAGATGTTAGCCACAAATAAACTGATAAATTAGGCTTTTTCACCCTACTTTCTCACACCACTTGCAAAAATGACACTCACCACATTGCCAAAAAATCAGTAATAGAGTTACTGATTTTCACTATATACAAATATTACTTGTGACAATAAGTTAAAGTAGTATCTATGTCAAAAGACAGAGTGTCAAACTTAACTCAAGCTCACTCTGTTTTTGTTGGGAAATGAAGATTTCCTCATCTTTGAGCTAATGCTATGGCTGCTGGCAAAAGGTTAGTATTTCTTATCTGTTGACTTGCTAATTTTCATAGGTTGTAAGATTTTACAAGTTGTCTTTTGACAAGATAGCCTATCTCTGCATTATTACTTTATATCTATTTGCAAGAATTAAATCTTTTTCATCTATTAATTGATATATACTATCAACTAGATTGAGAGGCTAAAACTCTGGCAACCGTAAGTCTTCATGCTTGCTACCTTTTTTGGTGACATTTTGCAAAGGAGTTGCAGCAGGGGGAAAAGTTGGTATTGTTGCCAGTTATATTACTCCAAACCCACCCATTGTTTTGAAAGGTGATGACAGATAGCAAAAATAACTACAACCAACACCAAAAGCCTAAAGGATGGGGGTTTACGTTTTTTGGAGAGACACCCGAAACTCCCGAATTAGAAGAAAAAACCCTCAATAATGGCTCTTTTGTGAACACAGGTAAATCTTTCCCTTTAGCGATCGCTAGTGTGGGAGAGCGTTTAGCGATCGCTAAACTCAAAGGGACAGAAGGTACAGTCCGTCGTCTGATTGGTATGGGATTAGTTCCTGGAAGTGAACTTCAAGTGATTAGTATTGCCAATGGTTCTGTCATCATTGCACTTGGTGATAACCGCATTGGTTTAGGGGTAGGTATGGCACAGAAAATACTATGTACCAATTTAGGGACTTCCAACTAAAAAAATATACCATCACGCCTGTCAGCAGGGGAGCAGAGGAGCAGGGGAGCAGGGGAGAAACAGAAAATATGGACTGACTAAAGTATAGAAGATGGAAACAAGAAAATATGTCCACATCTTTGACATATTTTTGCAATAAGTTTGTAAATAATAAGTGCGATATTCTATGTCATTAAACAAAGTTTCATAACTAGACAGATATGAAGCTGTTATATCTAGAATGCCAGCCAGTTATGGTTTGTGAATTTTTCCTATCTCTTTTAAATAGCGTTACTAAATATACCGAGCTTTACAAACAAAAATGAGTGAAAAAAGACAACTACGTGATTTAGCTGTGGGCTGTACGGGGCGGGTGGTTGGTTATGAAAAAGCTGCCCGTAGTTATAAAGGAAAATTGCTGGCGATGGGACTGACACCTGGTACAGAGTTTACTGTCACCCGCCATGCACCTCTGGGAGATCCTGTAGAAATCCAAGTGCGGGGTTTCAAATTGAGTCTGCGAAAAGACGAAGCCAATGCTTTATTTGTAGAGGAAGTAACACAATGACGAAGCAGATAATTGCATTGGTAGGTAATCCTAATTGTGGTAAAACTACTTTATTTAATGCCTTGACAGGTGCTAATCAAAGAACTGGTAACTGGCCTGGTGTCACAGTGGAACGCAAAGAAGGCAAATATATCCACAAGGGGAAAAACATTACTGTTGTTGACTTACCAGGAGTTTATTCTCTGGATGCTGAAGATAGTGACACGGGACTTGATGAACTGATAGCGCGAGATTATCTGCTTGCTGGTGAAGCGGATGTGATTATTAACATTGTTGATGCTTCCAACTTAGAACGCAACTTGTATCTGACTACCCAAATCATGGAAATGCGCTTACCGATGATTGTGGCGTTGAACATGATGGATGTGGCTAAAGACAGGGAAATTAAGATAAATCCCGCCCTACTTTCACAGCGTCTTGGTTGTCCGGTGATTCCCATGAGTGCAACATCAGGTAAGGGAGTTCCAGAATTACAAGATGCGATTAATCAATCTTTCGTTAACTTATTAGTACCACCAACCTACGTTGCTTACCCTGCCGTAATTGAAGATGCGATCGCGCAATTAGTCCCTTTCATCACAGAACATAGTCCCAACCGCACAGTAGATCCCCGGTGGACAGCCCTGAAACTTTTGGAATACGAGGATCGAATTGCACCAGAATTGAGGAGTAAGGAATTAGAGAGGATAGTTGTAGAACACCGACGACAAGTCCATCAAACCCTCGATGATGATTTAGATATTATCATCGCCGATAGTCGTTACACCTTTATTCGTAACTTAATTCAAGGTGCAGCCGAACGCAGCAGAGAAGTTAAAACTAACATTTCCGACAAAATCGACCAAGTGGTACTCAATCGCTGGTTGGGTATACCAATTTTCTTGTTAATCATGTACGTGATATTCACCATATCGATTCATGTCGGTGGTGCTTTTATTGACTTTTTTGATATTAGCTTTGCCACGATTTTTGTTGATGGTTTCGGTAAACTGCTGGAAAACATCAATGCACCAGGATGGCTGATTGGACTATTAGCACAGGGCGCAGGTGGTGGGATTCAAACCACAGCCACTTTTATTCCCCAAATAGGCATGATGTTCTTGTGTCTGTCGGTGTTAGAAGATACTGGCTATATGGCACGGGCAGCCTTTGTGATGGATCGGTTGATGCGTTTAATTGGGCTTCCTGGTAAATCCTTTGTCCCGATGATTGTGGGTTTTGGGTGTAACATTCCCGGAATTATGGCGACGCGGACATTAGAAAATAAACGCGATCGCCTGATGACAGTGATGATGAATCCCTTCATGTCCTGTAGCGCCAGATTGACAGTTTACGCCCTATTTATTGGTGCTTTCTTCCCCGTTGGCGGTCAAAATATGGTTTTAGGTCTTTACCTATTGGGTATCTTAGCCGCCATATTCACCGGACTGATCTTGAAAAATACCATTCTCCAAGGGGAAGCCGCGCCTTTTATCATGGAACTACCCCCATACCATATACCCAAGATTAAAGGTGTTTTTTTGCGTGCAGGCGATCGCCTCAAAGCTTTCATCACCAAAGCCGGCATTGCTATTGTAATTATGGTGATCGTCCTGGGCTTCATGAATTCTGTTGGTACTGATGGCACATTCGGCAAGCAAGATAGCAAAGATTCGATTCTCAGTGCCATGAGTCGTACAGTCACACCAGTATTTACACCAATGGGAATTACTCAAGATAACTGGCCTGCTACCGTTGGTTTGATGACAGGGGTATTTGCGAAAGAAGTGATGGTTGGTACAATGAACTCTCTGTATACGGGATTGGCAGAAGCAGAAAAAGCAGCCACAGCAGAGCCAGAAAAACCGGAAGAATATAGTTTTTGGGGTGGTATTAGTAAAGCATTTGCCAGCATTCCAGAGAATTTGGCAAAACTTCCTGGTCAACTATTTGACCCCCTTGGTTTAAGTGCTGCCAATGTTTCGACAGACCAAAAGCAAGCCGCAGAAGCTCAAGGTGTATCTGTTAGCACTTACGGCGAAATGTCCAAACGGTTTAGTAGTACATCTGCGGCTTTCGCCTATCTGTTGTTTGTGCTGTTGTACTTTCCCTGCGTTTCTGCGACGGCTGCACTTTACCGGGAGACTAATTTGGGGTGGACGGTATTTGCTGGATTGTGGACTACTGGTTTAGCTTACTGGGTGGCGGTTTTATATTACCAACTGGCGACATTTACACAACATCCAAGTTCTTCTATTGCTTGGGTAGTGGGATTAGCTTTTGTTATGGCGATGGCGATTTTCGGACTGAAGATGGCAGGTACTACACGTACAAGAGAAGTTATTAGTCACTAATCATTGGTCATTAGCAAAGGACAAAACCATGATATTAAGTGAACTACAACAATTCCTTGCCCAACACAAAAAAGCTTCTCTTGCAGATATGCAACTCCACTTTCGCATGGATGGAGATGCTTTACGAGGAATGCTGAGTAAGCTAATCCGTAAAGGTCGAGTCCGCAAAATGGAGGATGCGAAAAAGTGTGGTGGATGTCACAGTTGTCAGCCAGAAGCGATTGAATTTTATGAATGGGTTTGTTAAAGTTGGCAATCATCCACCACAGATAACAATAATGTAGTCATAAGGTTTTACGTACTGATTTCACCGCCTCTAGCTGAATTTAATGAGATAATTTCTTAATTAGATGTGAAGAATTTATCCAAAAATGACTATCACGATTTCCCAACAAGCTTACGACGAACTGTGGCAAGAGATAGGGACTAATGGAACTAGTCACTATCCTGACCCCAAGGACAAGTTTGATGTGATACACAAGTATCCGCAGCCATTGGGAAGGGGTTACTGGCGAGAAATTCAACTCAGGGAAGGTTTTAATTTGACCCTTGCTGACTATAGAGTGTGCGATCGCCTAATGATAGAATTCTCCGATCTGGATACAACCGGCATAGAGTATCACTTTCATCTGTCTGGACAAACTCAGTGTCGGCAAACTTTTCTGGAAGGTGGAAGATATGGTGTCTACGGTAGAGGGATAGAAAAAGAATCACTAGGTGATATTTCCACCAAACAGCCTTTCTTGGAAGTGATTATCGAAATGTTGCCTGAAACACTGCACTCTATGGCTGGTCATCCAGATGGGGAAATACCAAGAGAATTACAGCATTTGGTCGGAACATCTGCACAACCATGCTACTGTCGTGATGGTATTGCCACACCAGCTATGCAAACTGTCGCCAAGCAAATTATCCACTGTCCTTATCGGGGAATCGCCAAGCGGGTTTATCTGGAAGGTAAAGCTTTAGAGTTGATGGGAATGTTGTTAGCTGTGGAAATGGAAATTCAAGGAAGTAAGAGCAATCCTCATCCATTGACAGGCGATTTAGTAGACAGAATTTATTATGCTAGGGATATTTTGCAACAAAGACTAGATAATCCACCTAGTCTTAGAGAGTTATCAAGACTGGTAGGCTTAAATGAATGTACTCTCAAGCAAGGTTTTCGTCAGGTGTTTGGTACAACAGTATTTGGTTTTCTCCACGGTTATTGCATGGAACAAGCATGGCAAATGCTGCAAACGGGAACCTGGAAAGTTGGAGAAGTTGCCAATATGGTCGGTTACAATGATTTGACTGCTTTTGGGAGAGCCTTTCGGAAAAAATTTGGCATCCGTCCACGGGATTGTATGAAAAAATTTTCCGTTTGAGCCGAATAGAAATTCCGTTTGAGCCGAATTATCTCTATCTTCACCTCCATAGTTTTCCCTAAGCTAATTAGGAAAAATTTTTATTAAGCTTCAAGGTGTGGGAGTGATGGTCAATTTTTTACGACTGCGGCGGTTACTATTGCTGACAGGTGTATTTTTTCTTCTGGGAGTGCAAGCAACATGGGCAGAGGATACAAATTCTGCTAACAATGCTCAAATTTTGGTACAGTCACCAACACCTACATCAAAAATTATCGCGATCGCGGGAGTAAAAGCAACTTCCACCCAAAATGGTGTGGAGGTAATTTTAGAGACACCCCTTGGAGAACAACTACAAATTACAAATCGCAGTACTGGTAACAATTTCATTGCAGATATTCCTAATGCTCAATTGCGTTTACCTAACGGCAATGCTTTCAACTTCCGTTCAGAAAAACCAAGTGCGGGAATTACTGAAATAACAGTTATCAATACTGACACAAATACTGTGCGGGTGACAGTGGTAGGTGAAACAAGTTTACCAACAGTTGAATTATTTGATGACAATACAGGGCTGGTTTTTGGGATAAATTCTAGTGCAACCGCGATGCAGCCACCACAGCAGCCGGAAACGCCACCAGTACAAGAAATACCAGAAACTCAGACACCGCAAAAAGAACCAGCAGCGCAGCAAGATGATGCGATTGAGTTGGTAGTGACAGGAGAACAAGATGGATATCGTGTACCAGATGCTAGCACTGGAAGTAGGCTAGATATTCCACTACTAGAAACACCTGCATCAATTGGCGTAATTACAGAGGAATTCATTGAGGATAAAGCACCCCGACGAGTAGAAGACTTAGCCCCTTACATTAGCGGAGTCACAGCAGGGAATGATGGACAGGGTGGACTCTTCACTGACTTCCAAATTCGTGGATTTAGTACAGGTAGCCAAGTTTATATCAATGGGTTACGAGATAATTACCGTTCTTTAATCAGAGACTTTGCAAATATTGAACGTCTAGAAATTTTGAAAGGTTTCTCTTCGTTACTTTACGGCACAGGTTCACCTGGTGGAGTAGTTAACTACATTACCAAGAAGCCCCAAGCCACACCCGGTTATAAATTTTCAGTCGATGCAGGTAGCTTTAATTTTTATCGCACTGAGGTTGATTTAACAGGGCCTTTAACTGAGAACAAGAATGTGCTTTATCGCCTCAATCTAGCTTTTCAAGATGCGGATTCTTTTGTAGACAACGTTGAAGATAATCGTATTTTTGTTGCTCCCTCACTCACCTTCTTAACGGGTGGAGGCGGTTCTCTGACAATTGAAGGGGAGTACTACCGACAAGATAAAGATACTAATAGTGGAGCTAAATACTTAAATGGTGAGTTTTTCTACGATCGCAGTTATACAGACCCCCGCAATAGCCAAATTTACGATCACTATCGGATTGCAGCCTACTTAGACCAGCCAATTAGTAAACAGTGGTCAATTAATCTTAGCGGTCAGTATTTTAATACTCAAAGGGATCTCAATCCTCTCTTGACATCAGGTTTTTTTGACGGTGATACTCTCAACCGTTTCTACAGAACACTCTTTGATGACTATTATCAATACAACCTGCGTGGTGAAGTCCGAGGAAACTTTAATGTTGGAGCCTCAGAACATAAGTTACTAGTAGGCGCAGAGTACAACAAGTATCGCTCACGCTTTAATGGTAATCTTGCTTTTTTTGGGAATATTGACATTGCCAATCCTACTTTTGATGTTCCTCTTCCCACCGATCCGGCTGAGAGTTCATCTGATTTTAGCGACAGTGATTGGGGTGTTTACATTCAAGATTTCATCAAACTTGGGCAATTTCGCTTACTAGCAGGTTTGCGCTACGGCGGATTTGATTCTGTAACTGGTAGCGCAGATAATTTTGTTTCTCCCAGCATCGGCTTAGTTTATAACTTGACAGACTCAGCTTCAGTTTATGCCAGCTTTAGTCAATCCACAGTGCCACAATATGGTTTACTTGCAGACGGTGGTTTTCCTGATCCTAGAGACGCTACTCAATATGAAGTTGGTGCTAAAGTAAATCTGTTAAAGGATAGGTTGACTGTTACTGCTGCACTATTTAACTTAAAGCAAACAAACATTGCAGAAACCGATCCCACAAACCCTGATGTCAGCATCCTTGTAGGCGATATTCGTAGTCGGGGATTTGAATTAGATATCAGTGGAAAAGTCACCGAGAATTTTAGTTTGATTGCAGCTTACACCTACTTAGATTCAGAAATTACCAAAAGTGTCGTCCCTGGACAAGAAGGGAACCGCCCAATTAATACTCCACGACACACTGTAGGTCTTTATGGCAAGTACCAGTTTACTGGAAGTTCGCTAAAAGGGTTGAGTTTAGGTACTGGTTTAGTTTATGTGGGTGAAAGAGAAGGAGATAACGAAAATAGTTTTGAGCTTCCTGGCTACGTGCGAGTAGATTTAGGTGCTGCTTACAAAGTTAATAACCTGACTTTTCGGTTAGGTATTGAAAATCTCTTTGATATTCGTTATGCTTCCGGTTCAAACAATTCAGCAAACATTTCTCAAGGTTCACCTTTTGCCGTGACTGGTTCAGTTTCAGTGCAGTTTTAATTTAGGTTTTATCTCAGAGATAATTTTGCGGACATCTTGAGAAGTTGACTGAAGCATGAAAAGAGTGACAATACGCTATTGGATACGTTGTTTAGGATTAATGTTTTTGATTATTGGGCTGATTACAGCTTGTAGTCATCACACAGTTAAAAACACAGTTTCTCCTACTAATTTAGCAAGTAAAGATTGCCGCGTCGTTCAACACACAATGGGAGAAACCTGTGTTCCTATAGACCCACAGCGTATTGTCACTTTTTCTTTACCGACTTTAGGTAATGCAATTGCCTTGGGAGTTAAGCCCCTGGGAAGTACCTATGTTGATATGCTGGGTGAACATACATATCTAGAAGGTAAAGTTGAAGGTATCAATTCATTAGGAATTTCTTCACCTAATTTAGAAAAGATTTTACTGATTAAGCCCGATATTATTATAGGTTGGAATGCGGAAAGACAATTTTATCCTCTCCTTTCGCAAATTGCTCCTACTGTACTATTTAATTGGCAAAATAAAACTTGGCGAGAGTTATTTGATTTTGTGACTCAGGTTTTAGGAAAACAAGAGGCTGCACAGCAAGCTTGGGAACATTATCATCAACGAGTTGAAAAACTCAAAGCAGCTTTAGGAAACCGCTATCAAAACAAGGAAATTTCTCTGGTTTTTTTAGCTCCTGGTGTGATATTTAGTGAAACAAAAAACTCGTTTCCTGATTTTATTCTTCAGGATGTAGGGTTGCAACGTCCCAAAGCCCAAAAAGCGATCGCACCTTCTGGACAACTGTATTTTTCGCTAGAAGAATTAGCGAAAGCCGACGGTGATATTATGTTTGTGGGAACATTGACTGATGATAGTCAAAAATTTCTGGAAGAACTCAAACAAAAACCACTTTGGAAACATCTTCGAGCAGTTCAACAAAATCATGTTTACCCTATCAATTACTTGACTTGGAGAGGAGGAAATTTACTTGCGGCTGATGCCATCCTTGATGACCTTTTTAAATACCTCGTAAACAGTCCCTAACTTTATGCCTAAACACACCATATTTGTCTGTAAATCCTGCCACCGCTCATCTGAGGAACGACCAGAAAATGCACCTTTTGATGGCGATATTTTACTTGACAAACTAAATAATTTATGCTCTGAACAACTTTCCTCTAACGAAATTAAAATTCAGTCTGTTGGGTGTTTGTGGGCGTGCAGTCAAGGCTGTGTTGTAGCTGTATCAAGTGATGAGAAACCCACTTATCTCTTTGTCAATCTCACTCCAGAAGAAAGCGCAGCCGCCTTACTAGAATTTATGCAACTATATATCAAAAGCCGTAAAGGTAATGTAGTTTGGGAAAAGCTTCCGCAAGTTTTACAGTCGGCTATTTTCGCGCAAATTCCGCCTAATAATTCATAATTACAACTACTTAACCTGAGTTCGGGATAATAAATCCTCAAAAGCCTTGAATTATCGTTGTTCGGTCTAAAGCTCTGTTTTCATCTATTGTCAATAAGACATATTGCTGAGATTAGTTTCATTTGTGAACCTTATTGACAAAATGATTCCACTTTTATCCCTGCTTTGATCAATTCCAGTTTTATTCAATCCTGACAGAATAAGCTTTTTAGCTTCTGGCTTAACCCGAACTCAGGTTACTTATTACCTTGATTTGCATCTAGATTTTATCTAAATTTGATGACAACATATTCCGCAATTCTACAATTGTATTTGCCATAACAATTAGTGCAGATGTATCTAACAAAATCTGAGCCATCAGAACTCCTGATAAAGAACATCATCAGCCTGTTCAGCATTTCATGCACGGTTTTGTAGCCAAGTCAGGGAGGTGACTTTCTGGTTTAGGCATCCACCTAATGCAATCTTTGAATCAGATAATCGCCAACTCGCAAAGCATTGGCAATAATAGTTAAAGCCGGACTCACCCCAGAATTAGACGGGAAGAAACTACCATCAACAACATAGAGATTATTCACATCATGGGTGCGACAATCGAGGTCAAGCACAGATGTTTTTGTATCTTCCCCAAACCGACAAGTACCGCACTGATTCGCCACCACTTGAATCGGGCTATCACTACGGGGATAAATACCGCGACGAAACACCGGGTTTTCCGAAGTGCGGTCTACAGCTTTTAGCACATCAGTCCAGCGATAAATCAGGCGATCGTGTGCCTCAGTATTATTAGGCGTATAATCCAAATACAACTTATCACCCACAACCCGCACCCGATTTTTCGGGTCAGGTAAATCTTCCGTTTGTAACCACCAACCAATAGAATGATTGGCTAACTGTCGCATTCCAAACCCAGGTACTAACCTCGACATTAGCGATAACAAAGGCGATGCTTCGGCGGGGATCATCTCTTGCAGAATACTACCTGTATTTTGAATATGACCCATTGGGAAAGGAAAATCTGATTCTCCCCAATAAAAATCATTCACAGCAATTGTTTTCTGAAAAACCGTCGGGTTTGCTGTCGGGCTAAGTTGTACCATCGCCGTCATCAGGTGTTTCATAAAATTACGTCCCACCAAATCAGAACTATTAGCAAGTCCCTTTGGGTGTTTGTCATTTGCAGAACGCAACAGCAACGCCGCCGAATTTACCGCACCACAAGCTAGAACTACGATATCTGCAAAAAATAGATAGGATTGTCCATCAATTTCTGCTTCCACAGCTTTTACTTCCATACCAGATGGATTAGTGTGTAAACGCACAACCTTAGCTGAGGTTTTTAAGGTGACGTTAGAATGTGACAAAGCTGGGTTAATTCCCACAGTATGAGCATCAGCTTTGGCATCTATTTTACAAGGGAAACCATCACAAGTATGACATCGGATACAATCACTCTTGAGTGCTAAAGGTAGATGTGTTGGATGTAGCCCTTGTTGGGAGATAGCATCAGCAATTGTTTGCATCCGCGCTTCGTGACTTACTTCTGCATAAGGATAAGTTTCGCTGCGGGGTGGTTCTGTTGGGTCATTGCCTAGTTTACCGTGGACGTGGTAGAGTTTCTCGGCTTCAGTGTAGTAGGGTTCAAAGTCTTGGTACTTCAAAGGCCACTCAATTGAAATTCCATCTTGATGTTTGACTTCTTGAAAATCCCGTTCCCGCATCCGCAACAGTGCTGCACCATATACTTTTGTATTTCCGCCTATCCAATAGTTAATTTGGGGACGAAAAGGTTCGCCGGCGCTGTCGTACCATTGTTCTTGAGTGTGATAACGTTCTTTTTTAAAGACTTCAACAGCACTCCAATTTTCTTCTTCTTTGGGGAGAAAATTGCTGCGTTCTAGAATGAGGATTTTTTTGCCTGTTGGGGCGAGTTTATATGCTAATGTACCGCCACCAGCACCAGTGCCAACGATAATAATGTCATAGTGTTGATCGTCAATAATCATAAGGGTTTTTCTTTGAGAAGGAAATGAGAAAGCAGGGGGGCAGAGGGGCAGGGGAGAGGAGGATTTTTCAG
This sequence comes from Nostoc sp. UHCC 0252, assembly GCF_034931145.1. Lineage (NCBI taxonomy): Bacteria > Bacillati > Cyanobacteriota > Cyanophyceae > Nostocales > Nostocaceae > Nostoc > Nostoc sp. UHCC 0252. The sequence goes on from NZ_JAYGHE010000005.1 coordinate 138,623, forward strand.
ATAAAGTATTTATTGCCAGATATAAATGAGGAAAAATAAAATAATCCAAATTACATCAACAAAGTGCCAAAATAGGGAAGTTGCATCTACGCCAAAATGACCTTGATCGTAATTACCAGGAATGAGCGATCGCACTAACATAATTAACTGCAACAACACACCAGTAAAAACGTGCAACCCGTGGAATCCTGTTAATAGATAAAACATTCCCCCGAATACACCAGATGTGACAGTAAAATGCAGACTACTCCATTCAATTGCTTGACCATACAAGAAGTAGCTACCCATCGCCATTGTTGTTGACCAAAGCAGACGGAATCCCCACATATTATGGCGTTTCAGGGCAAGTTCCGCGAAATAAATCACAAAGCTACTAGAAACCAGAATTACCGTATTAATCGCCGGTTCCCTAACCTCCAATCCCTCTACACCAGGAGGTAGCCAATCAGGAGTCGTGGTTTTATAAACAATATATCCTGCGAAAAAACTCAGAAAAATGATGCTTTCCGAAAGTAAAAATACGATAAAGCCAAACATACTATTGGCGGCTTCATCATGAGTATGTTCAACAGTCCTCGTCTCCAAAGACTCCTGCAACTCTTCTCGACTAATAGAACTATTCACAGTCATAGTTGAATTTTCACTAATTTTTTTTTGGTTTGTAGTGGGGACTTTAGTCCTCTCCTGGAAACAAAATTAAGGACTGAAGTCCTTACTACGAACATCGCACTAGGTTTCAAGTATGAATTAATTCAAATCTCTTGCTAACTCTTGCTTTTCCAAATTCGCCGTCAACGGTTCAGACTTCCCATACCCATAAGGTTCAGAAATCACCACAGGAATCTCCTCAAAATTCTCCACCGGCGGCGGAGAAGCCACCAGCCACTCCAACCCAATAGCCCGCCAAGGATTATCCGGTGCTTTCTCACCCTGCACCCAAGAACCAATCATGTTCAAAATAAAGGGTAGTGTAGACATCCCCAACAAAAATCCACCAATACTAGCAATCACATTCCAAAAAGCATATTCTGGGTCGTAGGAAGAAACCCGACGCAACATCCCTTGTAAGCCTAATGGGTGCATGGGTAAAAAATTCAGGTTAGTCCCGATGAATGATAACCAAAAATGCAGCTTACCCAAGCCTTCGTAGTACATCCGCCCAGTCATCTTGGGAAACCAATGATAAAAGGCGGCAAACATCCCCATTGTCACAGTTCCGTAGAGGACGTAATGAAAGTGACCCACGACAAAGTAAGTATTATTAACGTGAATATCAATCGGTACAGAGGAAAGCATAATGCCTGTGATACCGGCAAACACAAACATAATCAATCCACCCAAAGCAAACAGCATCGGGGTAGTCAGCCGCAGTTTACCTCCCCAAATTGTCGCCACCCAAGCAAACACCTTAATCCCCGTGGGTACGGAAACGAACATTGTGGAAACCATGAACACTATCCGCATCCAGGCTGGTGTACCACTGGCAAACATGTGATGTACCCAAACAAAACCACTTACGCCGGCAATCAATAGTGAGGAAACGGCAACTACTTTGTAGCCAAACAGAGGTTTACGGCTATAAACTGGGAAGATTTCGGAAAAGATGCCAAAAACAGGTAGTATGATTACGTAAACTGCTGGATGTGAATAGAACCAGAAAAAATGTTGAAAGAGAACTGCATTACCGCCCTTGGCAGGGTCAAAGAAGGCTGTACCAATGCTGAGGTCAAGTAGCAGCATGACTGCACCTGCCGTCAGTGCAGGCAATCCAAACAGTTGGATAATCTGGGCGCTGAACACTGCCCAAACATAAGCCGGCATCCGAAAGAAGGTCATTCCTGGTGCGCGCATTTTGACAATTGTGGTAACAAAATTAACACCACCCATAATCGAGGATACACCCGATATGGCTACAGCTATCAGCCAGAGAAATTGACCGTTAATGAGATTACCTGTAGGGTTTTGCAAGCTAACTGGGGGATAAGACCACCAACCTGCTTGGGCTGGGCCACCAGGTAGGAAGAAACTAGCCATGAGGATAATTCCAAATACTGGCACCATCCAGAAGGCTACGGCATTCAGGCGGGGAAATGCCATATCTCGCGCCCCAATCATTAGCGGGACAAGGTAGTTTGCTAGACCAACTAAGACGGGAAAAGTCCACAAGAACAGCATGATTGTGCCGTGCATGGTGAACATGGCATTGTATACTGTGCGGTCAACTAAATCGGCTTCTGGGGTAATCAGTTCGCCGCGAATAATCATTGCCAAGATGCCACCGATCAGAAAGAAGATGAATGAGGTGACAATATATTGGATACCGATAACTTTGTGGTCGGTGCTGAAGGTGAAGTAGGTTTTCCAGGTGGTGGGGGGATGGTGGTGTGTTTCTGCTATTTTGGGATTTTCGATTTGGGTATTTGTCATAGGATTTTTCACGCAGAGGCGCAGAGGCGCAGAGAAATTGAGTTTAAGAGGAGAAATTGACTAAAGGCGGTGGTGCGGGTATGACTGTGGGATAGCCTGTGGTGAATGCGCCTTTGATTTTTTGGGTGTATTCGTTAGCGGCTTGATTATTGGCGGGGACTGGTTTATGGGTTGCAGCTAATTTCAGCCATTGGTCGTAATCTGCTGTTGATTCGACTACTACATCTGCTTGCATGGCTGCAAAGTAAGTACCGCTAAATTGAGAATCGCGCAGTCGATATTTGCCGGGGCGAATGGGAGTAAATTCAAAGTCGATGGTTTGTTTGGGTACTATGTCTTGTTTGAGTCGAAAGGCTGGGATGTAAAAGCCGTGGAGAACATCTGCTGATTGAAGTGCTAAACTAACGCGCCGATTAACTGGTAAATGTAATTCTGTGCTGGTAACATTCTGGTTGGGGTAGCGAAAGACCCAAGCCCATTGTTTGGCAAGCACTTCTATTTTTTCAATGGGTTCGGCTTCCATCTCCATTTTTGCTGCATGGGCTGATGCCATTGACATTGGGCTATGTATGTGCATGGCTTCCATTGGCCCTTGAATCGCCATTTCTGCATAGATGTTGTAACTGTAGGTTGCAATCCATAGCACCAACAGAATGGGAATTGTTGTCCAAACTACTTCTAAGGTGACATTTCCTTCAATTGGCGGGCCATCGCTGGTGTCATATTTACCCGCCCGATGGAAAATTATGGAATAGGTGACGGTTCCAGTTACGCCCAGGAAAATGAAGGTTCCCAAGGTGACTAAAAAGCTAAAGAGTTCATCTATGAGTTTGGATTCGGCGGCGGCTTGGGGGGGAAACCAGGAATAGGCTTGTTCTCCCATCCAGAGGCTAGCAGCTGTGAGGGCGATCGCACAGCCAATTAAAATCAAAATATTCTGAATTTTCATTTACTTCAATACCGCGTTAATGTCTTTACCCAATCTCAGTAATTTATCAGCAGTATTATGTACGCCAAATTCTGCCGCTAGTTGCGCTCCTAATGTGCCGTGAACGAACATAATAAACATGATGAAAAACCCTGCTGCAAGATAACTCCACTGCACTTGTTGACCGACATCTTTTCGCCATAAATAACGCTGAAATCCTCTCCATACAGTCATGCCAATAATCAGCGCTAAGAGGAGGACACCACCGACACCATGCCATAGCATTGTCTCCATCCCTTGTAATCCCCAAGCACTTTTTAAATCTGTTGGTGGTTCTGCCAACATGATTTCGTAAAAGCCTGCGGCCACGGTGAAAAAGGTGATGATGGCTGAAGCCAGCATATTGTACCAACCCACATCAAAGAAGCCGGCACGATTAGCGGGTATTGCCAAAAATTTGAAAACTGGTTTTTCTAGGGGGAATAGTACACCAACAATATCAAAGGCAATGGCGACGATAAATAAACCCAAGGTGAGATGGACTAAGTTGGGATGAACGGGAATGCTGTAAGGTAGTCCGTTTGCACCTAGTTGCGATCTGAGTTGTTCAATTAGTTGGGTATTCATCGCAAAATACCTGCCTTCACAGCTTCTACAACTGGTACTGTGTGCAGTCCATACACCCACACTAATTCATCTCCCAAATACACTTGGAAGAACACCAAACAAGTTAAAAGTAGTCCCACTCCCAGATAGGGAACTGGTAATTTTTCTGGGTCACGTAACCGAATGACATAACGCCAACCTGTTATCGCGGCGATGATTCCTGAAAGCGACCAGCCAATCAGGGTATGTAAATTTAGGATTGGTTCAACTGCGTTGTAAGGTTCGGCTAAACCCGCTTCAATCTGACCAAAGATGATCGCAATAAAAATGGCGATCGTGGCGAAAAACATATTCCACCAACTCACTTCAAAAAGACGGGCGTTATGGCTAAAATAACCAACTACATCACAGAAGAAGGCAAACAATACCATTGCAATCACGAAGTGGACAACTATCGGATGGATTGTATCTGGGTAAGGTAAGTTGTGGTCGTTCAAAGGTGGAAGATATTCAAACATGGTCTGCTCCAGTGCAAATATCCTGCACTTAGTTAAACTTAACAAATATATTCTTCAAATAATGTCTTCAATAATGATTTGTCTGGATATTCTTTAACTTTTTTATAGATTTTTTAGTTTGACAAAATGTCAAAGAAAAGAATGACAGTCTGTCTTTTGACATTTGTAAAAATCTCACCATAAAATAGATAGACTTCTTGATACTACTTCTAAGTAATCTGGGTTAAAGATAACTGCTTGCTCAGAAGAGATTGAATATTTGGTAAATTTTATTGATTGATTTGAAATACGCATATTCCTTAATTAATCAACAATTGGAGGTTTAATCAAGATTGTCATGAGCTTCAATTCCTGGAAAAAATTAAGCCAACTGAAGCTAAAAATCCCCTCCGACCTTAAGTCAGTCGGTGTGAAATGTCAAAAGACAAGTTGTCAGATTTAAATGTGACAACTTGTCAAAGTTAGTTATGAAGTTTTCAAGCGAATTTATCATAAATAAATTCTGGTTAATCTAGTTAAAAGACACTAAAAATCAAGATGAGTTCTCTGCCAAATTACCGCCCCAACAAACTGAAATTAGGCCCATTAGAAGCAGAGATTTTAAACATTATTTACTCTCTGAATTCTGCCACAGTCAAAGAGATACATGAACGCATCATTGCCGATCCAGAACGCGAGTTAACTTATTCCTCAGTAGCAACAATACTGGATCGTCTTAACAATAAGGGTTGGGTAGAATGTGTTAAACAGCACCGCCACTATATTTGGCGACCTTTGATTTCCTATTCTGAAGCACAAGCGTTAGAGGCTTATGAACAGTTACAGAAATTTCTCGAATTGGGCAAGCCGGAGATTGTAGCTGCTTTTGCTGACAGTCTAGATGAGGCTAGTGTGGCACAGTTTGAGGCGATCGCCCAAAAAATCCAAGCACTTCGTGAACTCAGGGAGAAGAAGTAATGCATCTGTTGATGGTAGTGATGGCGTTAATCCTAGCTTGGTACTTGAGATATTATTGGTCATCCCCTATGGGAAGCTGGACGGAACGTTTTCCCCGCGCCTTGTTGTTATTTCTCCTACCGCCATTACTTCTGTTAACCACAACATTTGCAGTGTTTTGTATGGGGCCTCATGGACATATTATGGTTTGGGGGTGGGAAGGTTGGGTTAGCTACGGACTTGCTATTAGTTTCTTAGGATTTGCAGGTATCTTATGGCTGAAGTTGGCATGGGAGGGAAACCGGATGCTAGAACAAATTCGCACCTATCCCATAGTTTATGTCTACGGTACACCAGCACGCTTACTAAATGCGCCTCTTGTTTATTGTGCTTTGGTTGGTTTTTGGGAACCTGAGTTAATTATCAGTCAGGGATTATTAGATACCTTAGATGTCCCCCATCTCAAAGCTGTACTAGCCCATGAAGATGGACATCGCCACTACCGCGACACCTGTTGGTTTTTCTTTTTGGGGTGGCTACGTCAGTTAACCTCTTGGCTACCGCACACAGAATCTTTATGGCAAGAGTTGTTACTTTTAAGAGAAATACGGGCTGATTATTGGGCAACTAGGCAAGTTGATAATCTTTTATTGGCAGAGGCTTTACTCTTGGTTGTCAATACTCCAATTTTACTAGAGGTAAATTTTTGTGCAGCTTTTGCCCAGCATATTCCAACTAATCATGTCACACAGAGAATAGATGCCCTTTTGCAGCAACCAGATTCTATAGGACAGCCAAAAATATGGTCTTGGGTGTGGTTAATTTTGGTGCTTGTGCCATTACTGGTGATTCCGTTTCATCATTAGAGTAATTAGGTCAAATTCATGAATTGCCCATACAGCGAGCGTGTACTTTTGCGTAAGTCCTAAATAATTAGACAGTTTCAAGAACTAACTCCATATTCCAATACGGTTCAGTTAAGCAAATTTATCTGTTAAGGCAGGCAGAGGGAGCAGGGGAGGCAGGGGAAGCAGGGGGAGAGAAAAAAGCTTAACTGAACTGTATTGCTCCATATTCCTTAGTCTTTGCGTCTCTGGGGATTAGAGCAATTTCTGATAATGATGAGAGTTGTTGCTGTAAATTTTTCAGTAACAATAAAGCTTTGTCATAGAGTGTAGTTTCACCCTGTTGGGCAAAGTATTCAACCGCTTTTTGTAAGTCTGCAATCGCTGCTGGTTCGTGACCAAGTTGATGGTAGGCTATACCCCGATTAAGATAAGCCTGAGCATTGGTTGAGTTCAGTTTGAGTGACTCCGTAAAATCCCTAACAGCACAAGAGTTATCGCCACTTTTACCACAAGCACAACCCCGATTATAGTAAGCTCTATAGTCATTGGGATTGAGTTGAATTGCCTCTGAGAAGTCGATCGTAGCGGCTTTTAAGTCTGACAACTCAAAATGAGCTAGTCCTCGGTCATTGTAAACATCCGCTTTTAGGAGACTGGATGATTGGGGAATATTAGTGAGTGCTAGATTGTAATCTGATATTGCTTGTGTGTAATTATTCAAAGCTACATGAGCTAGCCCTCGGTTGTAGTAGGCTCTAAAATCATCAGATTTGAGTTGGATAACTTGATTGTAGTCAGCGATCGCTGCTTGATAGTCCCCTTGTCTGTAGTATGCTAGTCCTCGGTTGAGGTGTGCTTCCACATTGTTGGGTGTTAACTTTAGAGTTTGATTGCAATCGGCGATCGCATTCTGATAATCTTCTAATTGCAGATAAGCAAGACAACGATTGCTATAAGCTACAGCAAAATCCTTTTTGAGCTTAATTACCTCTGTAAAATCTTGAATAGCTTCAGGGTAACTGCCGTGCTGCATTTTTTCAATCCCTAGCTTGAATAAGTCGCCTTCTAGGATTTTCGCGTCCGATGTAGCTAAGGAATATGCAGGCGAAGTGAGAAAAAGACAGACGAGTACAACGGCAATACCAAAATTGAGGATGAATCGGTAAAAGCGACTCATAATAATATCTCACTTTATTAGCAGAGCAAAATGAGTAGATAAGGCACATACCCTACCTACTATTTCTTAACTAGAGAACAACAGTCGTATTCTGACTTTATTTCCAATCCTTGTCTGCTTGTCCCAGCACATATACTGCAACATCCTCAATTTGATTTGGTTTTAAACGACCTTTGAAAGCAGGCATAGCGTTTTTACCATTTGTAACTTGGGCGATAATCGCTTCTGCTGAGTACATCCCAAACTTTTCTAAAGCATCTTTTTTCAAAGTTTTGTTGGCTTGAACCAAGTTTTTACCACCTGCGTGACAAGAAGCACAATTGGCACTAAAGACTTTGGCTCCACTGGCTGCGTCTGCTGCTAAAGCTGGATTATTGAAGGCAAAAGTGAAAATCGCTACACCCAGCAACAGCACTGAAATAATCTTTTTCATCCCAATGTTCCCTCTGCAATTAAAGCTTATTCGACATCCTCAACAATTCTCTTGTTCATGGGTGGTGTCGTCAAATGACAAACTGTCAAACTGTCTGGCTTGGCTTTGTGCGATGGCTTCTCTTCTCCTGTGGTCGACGCTGCGCGTAGTTTGCTTAAGAGTAGGGGAGGGGTACGAGACGCTACGCGATGGTGCTTTGCACCCGCCAGAGACGATCGCCCAAAAGGGAGATGCTATGTGCGATCGCACATACGGTAAACCTAACCTGCTGAGTACGGAAAACCACATTCTTTGTTTCTGTCAAGTACTTGTAAAAAATATTTACATAATGTTATATTTTATTACATAAGCAAGTAAAGGAAAAAAGACATGACAAGCAAAGGCTTTACCATGAACGAACTTGGTCAACTCAACAACTTTGCAATCGAACCAAAGGTTTATGTAGATCAAACCCCAAGAGCAGGTTTTACCGAGTACGCCGAGAAACTCAACGGACGTTTAGCGATGATTGGTTTTGTCTCACTCATAGCTCTAGAAGTTGTTACAGGACACGGCTTGATTGGATGGCTGACAAACCTATAACTAAATCTGAATATTGAAGAATTTCACTCAATTAACCGATATAAAATTACCAGAGGATAGCTATGAAAACTGATTTTGATTTCCCTAAAAAAGATTTAATTGGCCCCGTTGTTTTTCGCCCCAATTTCAACAACTTTGAAACAATTAATGTTAACCAAGCCTGGTCATTATTTTTCAGTGCAGGTCAAGATGATAAAGTACTGGGAGAATCAACTGAATTAGGCAAGTTTTTCACTAACCTTTTAATTGCTGTGGGAGTAACAGGAACCATTTGGGCAATCTATTTCAGCAATTTGGGATAAAAAGTTGGCTTCAGGTTTTAAGTTGAATAAATATATCCGAAGTCTTGGTGGACATAACCAAGACTTCTTTTAAATTTTAGGAATCAATTATTAGTAACTGTGTATTTAGCGGGACTTAAACATTTTTGAGGGAAAAACAAGTCTCAAACCCATGCAGCGTAAGGGAAATACACCTTATGCTCAAAAATAGCCCAAACCTCAGATATATTAATAAACTAAGCAAAACGATGTTAAAGTCTTTCTGTATATAGATTTGAGGTTCTTTTTTGGTTGTTTTTGTCTCAGTCCCACTAACAAATGGTAGCTATTGCAACCAGTCAGTTTAAGTATGATTAAATTCATAATCATGCTATTATTAGACCAATATCAACTCGGTTCTGTTGGGAGTCAGCCATCAGACGCAAGGGGGAAAGTCCGGTGTAAATCCGGCGCTGTCCCGCAGCTGTAATCAAGGTTCGCCTTGTGAGTCAGAATGCCCGCCGAAAGCAACACGTAAACTCATACCCATCTGCGAGGTACAGGTGAATATTGCCATAAATATTTCAACGATACATCAGTTTCACGTTCTCATAGTGCCAGAGATACTCCACAGACTACTCATGGCTGTGAAATTATAGGCAGTTTATTGATAATTGCAATTATGCTTTGGTGCAACTGTCATTTGCGCTAGCTTTTTGTTGGCGTGAAAGCTTTTGCAAGATCATTTTTGCCAAATTGACACGTTATGTTGCAGTTGTACGACTGCAAAAAGTTGTCATATCTGCGATTCAGACTTCTTTCTACAAACTTCAAAATTAATGCTCAATAAACAACATACTTTGTTTGTTTGCACGACTTGCGCCAGCGTTTGGCAAAACGGTAAAAGAGTTGGTGAAAGTAAAGGTGAACAACTACTAAAGCAACTTCAACAACTTGCACAAAACTGGGAATTGCGAAATAAATTCCACATTCAGGGAGTTGAATGCATGAGTGCTTGTAACCATTCTTGCGTCATTGCCTTTACAGCAGAAGGTAAATCAACCTATCTCTTTGGCGATTTACCAGTTGACGGCTGTGCATCTGCTGTATTGAAATGTGCAACTCAATATTATACTAAGCCTGATGGTTTATTACCTTGGTCAGAACGACCTGAACCTTTGAAAAAAGGGATTTTAGCAAAGATTCCACCACTAAATAAGTGGGCAAAATTAAACATAAGTTGTTGTTAATTGATGATTGGATAAAATTTCTCAGTTTCCAATCTCTAGTACCTAAATCATTAATCTTAAAAGGAACAGAAAGTAATGCAGATTCAAACAGCAACATTAGGCTATCCCCGCATTGGTAAAAACCGGGAAGTAAAGAAAGCGCTAGAAGCATTTTGGAGTGGTAATATAGAGTCCGAATCATTACTGCAAACCATACAAAAAGTTGAGGAATCTAACTGGAAAACCCAACTTGAAGCCGGAATTGATTATATTGGAATTGGAGACACAACTCTCTACGATCATGTACTTGACTGGACATTTCGTTTTGGGCTAATTCCTGAAAGATTTCAACAGCTTTCTGGCTTAGAACGCTACTTTACAATGGCACGAGGTAAAGAAGGAATTCCCGCCTTGGAAATGACCAAGTGGTTTGATACTAACTATCACTATCTTGTCCCGGAAATTGCTGAATCAACATTACCATCTGATTTCAGTGACTTTTTAGAACGAGTTAGCCGCGCTCAAAAAATATTAGGTAAACGAGCAATTCCGATTGTACTTGGCCCCTGTACTCTGCTGCGCTTAAGCAAACTATCACTAAATATTCAGCAAGCAGTATCAAAGTTAATTCCGCTATACATAAACCTACTCACTGAATTAAAAAATCTGGGAGTAGAAGAAGTACAAATACATGAACCTGCACTTGTTTTAGGTGATGCTAATTCTTGGAAAGAACACTTTCATAAAGTTTATCAATCACTTTCGTTAGTTGGAATACCCCTACACTTGGTTACTTATTTTGATGATTTGGGTGAAACTTACCCTTGGGTGATAGATTTACCCGTTGCTGCTATTAGCTTAGACTTGACACGCGGACGCAACTTAGAGTTAATCAAAACCTACGGTTTCCCACCAAATAAGCGACTAGGTGCAGGGATTATAGACGCAAGAAATATTTGGCAAATTCGTTCCGAGAAAGTTATTCCCATTTTACAAGAGATTGTAGAGACTTTACATGGAACATCTCTACATATTCAACCATCTGCTTCCTTACAATTTGTTCCCTACGATGCCAAACGAGAAAAACGATTACCATCACCACTACGTAATGTCTTGAGTTTTGCTGAACAGAAACTTCAAGAAGTGGTTTTCTTGGCTCGGACAATAATAGGAGAAAATACTAAAACAGAACAAGAAATTATCGAGACTAGCTGGAATAAGTTCGAGGAGTTTAATCCAGCAAATCAGTCAGTTCAAGAAAGACTAAAAACTTTAAAAACTGATGATTTTCAGCGCTCCTTATCCTATGGATTGCGGCTTGATTCCCAAATTTCGCTTCCTCTGTTCCCCACAACTACAATTGGTTCTTTTCCCCAAACCTCTGAAGTTCGCCAACTCCGAATGCGTTACAAACGGGGTGAATTGAGTCAGTCAGAATACGAAGCTGCAATTGATGTTCAAATTGCTGAAAGCATTAAACTACAAGAGGAATTAGGATTAGATGTTTTAGTTCATGGTGAATTTGAACGCACCGATATGGTGGAATTTTTTGGACAGCAGTTATCAGGCTTCGCTTTCACTGAAAATGGTTGGGTGCAAAGCTACGGTAGCCGTTATGTTCGTCCACCAATTATTTATGGTGACGTGGTTCGGACTGCGCCAATGACGGTACGTGAGTTTAAAGTAGCTCAATCATTGACGGAAAAACCTGTAAAAGGGATGTTGACGGCTCCTGTAACTATCTTAAATTGGTCTTATCCCCGGATGGATATTTCCAAATCAGAACAAGCTTTCCAAATTGCTTTAGCGTTGCGGGATGAGGTAGCGGATTTGGAAGCGGCTGGTGCAAAGGTAATTCAAGTAGATGAACCCGCGCTGCGTGAGGGTTTACCCCTGAAGGTTGAGCGCTGGAATGAATATCTATCTTGGGCTGTAGATGCATTTCGTTTGGCGACAGCAGTAGCCCAACCCCAAACGCAAATTCATACCCACATGTGCTACTGCGAATTTGGTGACATCATCAAGGATATCGAACGGTTAGATGCTGATGTTATTTCAATTGAAAATAGTCGCAGCAACAATCAAACTTTGCGAGAAATCACAGAGGGTGGTTACTCACATCAAGTTGGTAATGGAGTCTACGATATTCATAGTCCTGTCGTGCCGACAACTGAGCAGATTTTACAACAATTGCGGACTGGAATTGCTAATTTACCTGTAAAACAAATTTGGGTAAATCCAGATTGTGGTTTGAAAACTCGGCGATGGTCAGAGGTGATTCCGGCTTTAAAGAATATGGTGGAAGCCACGAAAGTTCTACGGGAGGAAGCGAATGCGACTGTGAAATAACAGTAAAAGTAGCCACAGGCATTAGTCTGGGAGTGCTTTAAGACTTTTGCTCTCTTGTTTATTGTTGAACTCAACAGTAATGCCCAATATCTACATTATTCTTCTCTGCGTTCACTGAAGATATGAAGCTCAGACTTCTTTTGACGTTTGGAGCGGTGCTTTTTGTTTTGGAGTTTAAAAATGATGATAATGACAGTGGAAACAATCGCAGCAATTGACTACAAACTATCCAAGCGATTTTTAGAACTCGATCCGGCAGGCTACTTTATCATCTACTTAGATCGGGGAGCAGGCTTGATCTGTGCGAAACATTTTACCAATGAAGTTAATGAGCAAGGATTGGCTATCGATCCAGAAACCGGAAAGCCCATCCCTGCAACGGTCAAAGTAGAACGACAACCTACTGTCCTATTTACAGGAAGAACTGCTAAAGAAATTTGCATTCAACTGTTTGAGTCAACAAAACCTTGCCCAGTGAGCCGATTGGATCATGCAGCTTACTTGGGACGTGAGTTTATGCGAGCAGAATGGGCATTGGTGACAGGACAAGACTACGTACAGGATTAAACTTTTGATGACTTAACGGTGCGGTTGAGCGGATATAAGCAACCTTGGCATCAACACCAGAGGCTTCCGGCAGTCCGCTCCAATCGAATTGTTAGACAATATTTATGTTACGCATTCAAAAACTCTTGAGCAATCATCTCAGAACATACTGTAGTTAACTGCCCATCAGTCGTTAAAGCGAAAACAAAATCATCACTAGGAAAGCCATTAGTAACCTCATTTGTGAGACCATATAGAACTGCATCGTCTAACCATGAGTCGTAACCAGTATCTAAACGAATTACAGGAGTTCCTTCAGGAATCCAACGCCATAAGCCAATTCCTTTAGAACGTGCAAATTCATATGCACCCTCATCGAATCCTACTGGGGTAATAATTGTACCCTTTGTTCGATTAGCACCAACTTGGTTTAATTTTGCATGAAACTCTTCAACATCATCAACAGGCACTTTGTGTGAATAGTTTTTACATTCCCAGATCCAAATCCAATAGGGTGTTTCAGCATCTTTACGGCATATTTCAATAGATACATCAAAAATAATATCTTTCTGTCGATCTCTAGAATAATAGGCTGGCTTATGAGAAACCTTGGCTTGTTTAGGACTAATGCCTAACTCTTCTTCTTCTAACTTAAGTCTCACAAGGTTTATCACCTTGAGTTCATAGTCAGTTCCTTTGTTCATTTCAAAGTTCCTTAAGCATATTTTTTGACACTCTCTTGTCTGTAAAAATTTGGCACTTTGCCCAAACGCTTGCAATGCAATACGTTACGGTTTTATTGTCCACGTCCTAGTTTACAATCTGTAAAATATAATACCTCTGTGTTGAGAAAACTGGCGATTCTCTTTCAGAGACACTACGTGAACACCATCTCAATAAGCGCTGATTAAATTCTTAATTTAAAGACGCGATATATCGCGTCTCTACATCTAAACCAATAATAAATCCTTTTTAGAAATCATCCCAACCTTCAATGCTAGAAGACATGACGTAACTGGTGACACTCGCCTCAAAGAAGTTTGCCTTCGTGTGAGCTTCTTTCTTAGTATCTGAGAAACGTTCCAAGTGAGCATAAGGGCTTTTCTTATAGATAGCTTCTGTCCATAATGGCTCTAAACCGATCGCCTTCAAGCGAGCATTTGCCAGATATTTTGTGTACTGTTCTGTACTGTTTGCCGTAATCCCAAGAATATCATCTCCGACAATATGTCCTGTCCACTTGCATTCATGCTCGACAGCTAGAGCAAACATTTCGTAGATTTGTTCGCGACTATGGGGGAAAACTTGCATCGCTTCTGGAATCAATTTTTGATACAGGCGCACATGGGAGAGTTCATCTCGGTTAATCATTCTAAAGATATCGGCACTCCCAGACATGAGCATCCGTGATGACAGATTGTAGAAAAATATAAACCCATTGTAGAAATACAACCCTTCCAACAAATAATCCGCCAACAGCGATACGAAATAATTTTCTAGTGTCGGCTTATCGACATACTTTTGGTATAACCCAGCGATAAATTCACATCTAGCTTTGAGAATGCGATCGCTCCGCCAAAAATCATAGACGTGTGTACGGCGATCGCTGGGAATCACCGTCTCAATAATGTATTGATAAGACTGATTGTGCATCGCCTCTTGAGAAATTTGTTCTGCCATGCACAATGCAATTTCTGGTGCTGTCACGCTGTTTTTGATGTGAGGCACATTACAGGTTTGCACTGAATCGAGAAACGTCAGGTAACTAAGGATGCCATCAAATGCACGTCGTTCTCCAGGCGTGAGATTGACGTAATCTGTTACATCTTGAGTAATGTCTATTTTTTCGGGAATCCAAAAGTTCTCTCGCATTTGACGGTAGAGAGACACAGCCCACGAATAGCGAACGTCGTTTAATTGCATTAAGTTCGTAGTCTCTCCGAACCATATCAAACGGTTTCCTGTATCATCATTTCCGTTCGGATTGAAAACGGGATTAATCGGCATTAATGATTGTCTTGGTTGGTACACTTTAATTCTGTTTTGATTAGTTTTCACTCTTAATTGGGCAATGGGTAATGCCCAATGCTCATTGCCGATTGCTATGCTTGATAACTGATACTTCTGGAGCGAGACGCTCCGCGTAGCTTGCTTCCCCGTAGGGGTACGACTTCACTCAGTACAAGTAACTGTTTAGTGATAACTGGTGTTCAGCTTGCACAAGCAACACATTGCTCGCTCGATTCTTTGAAACTATCTTTTTGGACAGTGCGAATATAGTAGATTGCTTTACAACCCAATTCCCAAGCCAGCATTATGGTTTCAAAAATATCAAGAGCGGTGAGAGAACGCTCTGGTTCGTCGGGGAAATAAACTCCAGCGTTGAGATTAAACAGTAGTTCCATCGAAATTCCTGTATCAATCCATTGTTGGATTGTGGCGATCGCCCTCACCACTTTTTTCTGATCTAGTGTCTTATTTTCGACATAGAACCATAGATTATCCCGAATGTAAGGCGGTGCGATGGGTACTGAACCCTTGGCCCACTTTTCATAAAAGAATTTGCTGTAAACGGGTAAAACACTCGCTGTACAACCCTGAACTAAAGATGAAGAAGTATTGGGTGCGATCGCTGTAATGTGTGAATTGCGAATACCATGTTGTTTGATATCCTGACTCAATTTTGCGAAGCGTTCTGGAAGACTAGCGTGTTGCAAAAACCATTGCACAGGTTTTGCTCCGATTAAATGTCCCTTGCTCCATTCACTACCCGTAAAAGCAGGATACGCACCCCGTTCCTTCGCTAATTCCATCGATGCTGCGGTGCAATAGTAACCGATATCTTCAAATAAATCGCTGATTTCCTGAAGATGGGTGTAGGTGAGATGACGTTTTGCTAACCAATCGGCTAATCCCATACAGCCCACTCCAATTGTGCGATATTTGGCGTTGTGGGTGGCACTAGCAGCAAATCTCTGTTCGTTTCTCATCCTCAAGATTTGCCAGATTGATACTTACGAGATTACACGTATGTGCTTCTTCACTCGGTTTCACATTTGACCAAGATTCCTGGCACAGGTTTCCACCTGGAATATAGCCCTCATGCTGATTAGGATTAGCTCGGTTCGCGGTATCTTTAAACCACAGGTAAGGCATCCCGGTTTCTAATTGGGTTCGCATCACCTGTTTGAGTAAAAGACGAGCATTCACCCGTTTGTAAAGTGTAATCTCACTTTCTAAACTGGCTTCAATTTGAAGATAAGCCTTTTCAAATGCTTCACCCCAAACTTTTGCCAATTCAATGCCTAAACGAGTTCGCACCTCATAGGGATCAACTAATGTCCATTCTTCATCTGCTGCTACTCGCCGCATAAATTCGTCACTGACAACCAATTGCGGGAACACGTCATAAGCTTTGCGTCGCCCGTCCCCATTCTCGGTTTGCATTTCCAAAAATTCGGGCAAGTCCAAATGCCAAACATCCAGACTGACAGTGACAGCACCGGCTCTGCGTCCACCTTGATTAACTGCGATCGCTGTATCATTCAACAACTTAATCCAGGGAACCACGCCACCAGAGGAATTAGCTTTCCCCATTACCCAACTGCCCGTTGCGCGAATGCGAGATAAATTTACGCCCACGCCGCCACCATTTTTGGAGATCCGAGCTGCATCATGAATCCCATCAAAAATGCTTTCCAAATTGTCGTCCATCGCCGTAATGAAACAACTAGCAAGCGAACCATTAGGAATCCGCAAGTTTGCTAAAATGGGGGTTGCTAAGGATATTTGACGACGGGCGATCGCTTCATAAAATTTCCGCGCCCAGGTTAATCGGTTCTCTGGTGTTTCCACGGAGGCAATCAATAACGCACAAGTTAAAAATGCTTCTTGGGGTAGCTCATTCGCCAGAAGATATCGCTTCGTCAGTAATACAGCTCCGGCATAATCATAGTCGGCATCCCAGTCGGGATTGATCCAAGTGTTAGCAATCTCTAATTCTGCGTCCGTGTAGATTAAAATGCGGCGATCGTATTGTTCTGATAAAACTTTGGAATGTACAGTCCGAGCATAATAACCGTACTGATAACCACGGCTAACTGTTATTTCTTTCCACAAACTCCAAATATGTAATCGCCCTGCTACATAGCGCCAATCAGGTTCTTGAGGACTACACAAATCCAAAGCACAGCGAATTAAATTATCTTGAATTTCTCGCGTGGTAATTCCAGGACGCAATCGAGTTGTCAGATGTGCTTCTAAAGCAATAGAATTTGCTGAAAGTCCGCAACAAGCCCAATTAACCACTGTGCGAATTTTATTAATTTCTAACGGTGTTGTCGAACCATCACGACGAACAACATGGATATCCGTTGTGGAGTCCTCAAAAAGTGTGGATGAAGCTTGCATACAAGATGTGTTGATGAATGGTAGAAAAATAATTGCAAAAATGCAAAATAATTGTTAACTAGGTTTGGCAAAAAGACATTTTCTATGTCGTCTGATTTACTGACAACCAGTTAAGTAAATCTTCAATAGCTGTAAAATCTAACAAAGCTTCACCAAGTGATTCTAATTGCTCTAAAGAAAGAGTTTGAATGCGCTCCCGAACCTCTTCTGGTAACTCTCCTACCCGTTTTTGTAGTTGCCGTATTACAAGAGTTTGTCCTTGTTCCTGCTTTCCTTCTTCCTTCCCACGCTCGTAGCCAATGCGTTCGCCTGTGGTAATGTAGCTCATAGTCCGCTCCTGCTCAAATTGCTTAAACTCTTGCCAAAATTCTGCTTCCAAGGCTTTTGGTAAAATCATAACCCAATCAATAAATCGGTACAGGTTACGAATGTCCCTTTCCTGTAATCCTAATTCATACAACCGACGAATTAAGCTAAATTTCCAAGTTTTACGTTCTCCTGGCTTTTTACTTGTTTGCTGTGTTTTCAAATGCGCCATGACTACGGTTGCAAATGGATTGTCACTGGCTTCTAATTCTGCCCAATTATTTTGATAATCTAAAAGCTTGACGATGCCAAATTCAAAGTTAAGCCTAGTATCCGGGTAATTATAACTATATTGATTTGGTCGCCATGTCAGGTCAGTATCGCACAAAATCGCCAAACTAATGGCAGGTTTGGCAAATTTATCAAAAATTCGTAGGTTGTAAGAAAACATCCTTTCTGCAAAGATGTCTTCTGATTTTGCCTGAATTTCTACATGGATTAATAGCCAAAGTTCTTGTCCTTGAATTTGCCATACTTTGACTAATTTATCTGCATATCGCCTACCTTGCTCTGCTTCACGGGCTATTTGTTGAAATTCCTTGTCGAGAAATTCGTGGGGACGTTCCCAATTAATTAATGCTGCTGTTTGGGGGAAGAAAAATTGCATCGCTTGGGGAAAGTAAGCTTCTAAAATTTCTTTCCACGGACTATCATTATCTGCTCTTTGAAGTTCCTCGGTCATCAGTTGATTGGTAGATGGTGGACTGACAAATAAAAAAATTCGGACTTACGCCCAATCTGCTAATTCTTCTCTTTTTAGGCTCCGCCAACGAGAAAGCGGTTTGGTATGAGTTTCGCGAACGATAAATTAAGCTTTTTAACAATTTTTACGTAAGTCCTGAAAATGGTCTGTGGGACAATGCCAGCGCTATGTCAGCAAACGCTGGCAACCCGAAAAAGTTTGTTTGGTTGAAAAATTTCTAGAAGAATTGCCCAACAAAAATCCAGAGCAAGCTTTGGTAAAGAATGAGACTTGCCCCGATTAATGACGAATGCCAGTATAGATCGACCATTGATTTTTATGCAAGCAAATCACAGTTGTGTTAGTATTCAGATGAATCTCGGTTCTAGTGGGGAACAGCCGCTAGAGGAAACGGGGAAAGTCCGGTGTAAATCCGGCGCTGTCCCGCAGCTGTAATCAAGGCTAGGCAAGCTTTGTGAGTCAGAATGCCCGCCGAAGTGAACTTGTAAATTTTGTACATCTGCGAGGCACAGATAAGTATTTTTATGAAGATTTCTACAACTACTCAGCTTTACGTTCTCATAGCCCGACATATCAAGACGCTACAGATTATGACTTTCTATGAGAGGGTAAGCGATTAATTTCCGGTACAAATTGTGTCTTGAGATGCAGCGATCGCTATAAGCCACTCCCTATAAAAGTATCGCTTGCAAATAATCACAGCAACAAAAAAACGCTGTATTAACTAACAGATGGAAGTTGTTCCAAACAGGTAGTAAATGGCGTGTATGAAGTACATAGTCCTGTTTCACCACTGAACAAATACTTTCCCAATCACGCATAGAAATTGCTAATTTACTAAATTAATACTTCAGTTAATTATCATGCCGAAATTCTATCTTCACCGAACTGGGAAGATTCCTACTGCTATTCACCCCTTTGTCAAACAAACGGCTCTCCCCCAAGATAAACACAAGCCCAGTCTATTTCAAGGGAAAATTATTCCAGATGTTCAAAATATTGCAATGTCGATGTATCGGATGATTTATATTGCAATTGCCTTTGTCGGGCGGTTACGACATCGCTCGTCTGATTCGGGACAAGCAGCAATAAGTAAACCGTTAGATCGACTCAAATAGGTGTACAAAAACGTTCAAAAAAAATGTCAACTTTATTATATTCTGTAATTGGTTTTCTGATGCTTTTAGTAATTGGAATTGCGGCTTATTTCCTAACTGCCCGCAAGTATCAATCCTCATCCACAGTTGCCAATTCCTACGATCAATGGACGCTTGACGGCATCCTAGAGTTTTATTGGGGGGAACACATTCACCTCGGTCACTACGGTTCGCCGCCACGACGCAAGGATTTTTTAGCTGCTAAATCTGATTTTGTACATGAGATGGTTAAATGGGGAGGAATAGAAAAATTACCTCATGGTACTACCGTCTTAGATGTTGGCTGTGGTATTGGCGGCAGCAGCCGGATTTTAGCGCGAGATTATGGGTTTGCGGTCACAGGGATTACCATCAGCCCTATTCAGGTTAACCGCGCCCAGGAGTTAACACCTGACGGGCTAAACGTCCAGTTTGCGGTCGATGATGCGATGGCATTGTCGTTTCCAGATGCCAGTTTTGATGTAGTCTGGTCAATCGAAGCCGGCCCCCACATGCCAGATAAAGCCGTTTTTGCTAGAGAATTAATGCGGGTGCTAAAGCCTGGTGGGGTGTTGGTTGTAGCTGACTGGAATCAGAGGGATGACCGCCAAAAGCCCCTAAATTTTTGGGAGAAACCAGTAATGCGGCAACTCCTCGAACAGTGGTCTCATCCAGCTTTTTCCAGCATTGAAGGCTTTTCCGAGCTTTTAGCGGGGACAGAATTAGTTGAGGGGGAGGTAATTACGGCAGACTGGACTCAAGAAACCCTTCCTTCTTGGTTCGATTCGATTTGGCAAGGAGTGGCTCGACCAGAGGGATTGGTGCGTTTTGGACTGTCTGGTTTTGTCAAGTCTGTGCGCGAGGTACCGACGCTTTTGCTGATGCGTTTGGCGTTTGGTGCAGGGCTGTGCCGATTTGGAATGTTCCGCGCTGTGCGGGGAAACGGGAGTACAGAATTGAGCGATAGAAACTTTGCCAAGCAAACTCCCTCAAGCTTGATTAGGTAGCGATCGCAGCTAGTGATGAATATTTGGATTTTAACACCAGCTGACTGCGTGATATCTGCGGTTAGAACTTCTTTCTGCACATCGCAAAATTAACGATCAACAAACGACACACTTTATATGCAAAAAATTCCCGTCACAGTAATTACAGGATTTCTTGGTGCAGGCAAAACAACGTTAATTCGCCATTTACTCCAAAACAATGAGGGACGACGCATTGCTGTTTTGGTGAATGAATTTGGAGAAATCGGAATTGATGGCGAACTTTTACGTGATTGCCAAGTATGTGACGATGAAGAAGACCCCAACAGTAATATTGTTGAACTCACCAACGGTTGTCTGTGCTGTACGGTGCAAGAAGAATTCCTCCCAGCGATGCAAGAATTACTGAAGCGACGCGCGAACCTTGATTGTATGTTGATTGAAACCTCTGGACTAGCACTACCAAAACCATTGGTGCAAGCATTTCGCTGGCCGGAGATTCGCACAGGCGCTACAGTAGACAGCGTAATTACTGTGGTGGACTGTGAAGCGTTGGCAACTAATCAATATGTAGGTGATTTAGAAGCACTCTTAGCACAGAGACAAGCCGACTCTAGCATAGAACACGAAACACCCATTGAGGAACTGTTTGAAGATCAACTGGCTTGTGCCGATCTAGTATTGCTGACTAAGAGCGATCGCGTTGACGAACAAACGCAAGTTAGGGTGCAAGATTGGCTAAAGCAGAACTTATCGCCTGGTGTAAAAGTCATTCCTTGTCAGGATGGTAAAATCAGTGGCGATTTATTACTCGGTTTCAACGCTGCGGTAGAAGACAACTTAGATAGTCGTCCTAGTCATCACGATACTGAAGAAGACCACGAACATGATGAAGGGATTAATGCAGTGCAACTACTGTTAGACCAGGCATTTGAGCCGACTGTCCTAGTCAAACGCTTGCAAACATTAGTGCAACAGCAAGAAATTTATCGAATTAAGGGATTTGTAGCAGTTCCGAATAAAGCTATGCGTCTGGTATTACAGGGTGTTGGTAATCGATTTGACTACTTTTACGATCGTCCTTGGAAACCCGACGAACTCCGTCAAACAAGATTAGTATTCATTGGACAGGAACTCAATCAGGTTCGCATTGAATCATTGGTGTTGGGGGAGGAAGTCAATGCGACCATCTAATAGTGTTTGGCAAGGAAATTTCGGCTACTGGCAAAACAGCTTTATCCATAATAATCTACTGGTAATCGGTTACACAGGATGGAAAGGATTTCAGTCATTTGGGCGGGGAGTTGTCATTTGTGATGTGGATACTAAAGTTACTCACCCTACAAATACAAGTCTTGATACAGTTCCCTTCACCCTGCAATTTCTTCCCTCCGATCTGATTGGGTTTTACTTGCGTTCGTTTCAAGATAGCGGAGCTATATCGCAATCAATCTGCTCATCCATGATTTCATCAATTTCCCCAGCGATCGCAACATACAATCCCCATCAAGATATTCTTCTGGTGCTAAAGGCTGAACCTCAGATTGAGGTTAATTTTTTACACCAACTAAAAATTACTCCACCCGATTGCTACGAACAAGTTCGCAAGCGTTGGTCAGAATTTAAACCAAGCCTAATGCCGTAGAAGATATACAGGATATCAACACATATAGTTGCACTTTTTAAACTTGGAGTATAATCAATTGCTATCTCTCTACCAAGTAGCTATTAAGTATATAAAACAGGAAAACCTCCTGTTTGGGAAATAAATCAATGTAAGAGATACAAAGTGAAAAATAAAAGATTTTACTTTGATTTTTTGCAACTATTTTTCAAGAATCTGTGAATCTCAGATAGCAATTTATTTTCTGGTGTATATTATGGGTGAATTGCTTCGAGTATCCAGGTTTTTAGAAAACATCATTCCCCTACCAAGCTGAGAGAACATTAACCTTAATTGTCAACCTACTTCTAGGACAATTGCATGAAGAAAGCTTTAATAACTTTAACTACCAAATCCGCAGCTTTGATGTCCCTAGCATCATTGGTAATGACCAGTAAAGTGACCACAGCTGGTGAACCAGTAAATCCGCAACCAGTAGACCGTCCTGATGCTGATACTGGTGTAGTAGCAGCGTCAGACCAAAAAGCTTGTGTAAGACATCCGAAACTCGGTAAGTTTTTCTGCGCTCATGCTGAAGAATTATCTCATTTGCAAAAAGGCGTAGCAGAGATTGATGTTACATCGGATGACAGTGAAAAGGCTCTGCTTGGGGTTACGGATGCAGAAAGTGATGCTGCTGTAGCTATGTTTGGTTGTGATTGTGCTGCATCGATAAATTGTTTACGCCGTCTGCGGAATAGCCTCCCGTAGAATTTAATTTCCTTGGTTTTTCATCTTCCCAAAAGCAGGGGATAGGGGAAGAGTTTTTATCTCTTCCCTCACTATTTTACAGTTTTGTGTTTAGAAGTTTCAGAGTGCAATAAATTGTTTCTATAAAACTTAAATAATATGAAACGTCGTGATTTTATTACTTGCTTTAGTTTAGGTTATTTTGCAAGTAGCCTACCTGAAAAAGTTGTGGCTTCTCCTCCAGAAACTACAGCAATATCATCAACATCTGGAGATTGGCAAACAGTGGGAACAATTGCCGAATTGGATAAAGCTGGCCAACTATTAAATGAAAATCTACCTGTTGGTGCAGTATTGGTAATTGGTACTTCTAAAAGTAAAAATCTAGTGGCTGTGAACCCTATCTGCACTCACATGGGTTGTACAGTGGAGTGGCTTGCAGAAGAAAAAATATTTTTATGCCCTTGTCATGCTTCGGAATTTGATCCTAATGGTAATGTTCAGATGGGGCCAGCTACAAAACCACTATCAAATTACGAGACAAAAATAGAGGGTGATTTAGTTATTGTAAAACGTAGTTCATAATTCGTAATTAATAATCTTAGCTTTCATTTGGGGTTTTAAATTTCCACTAAAATTTAGTATTACGCAGAAATTACCAGTAATACGTTAGTTAATAAAACGACAAAATTAACAAACTGATATCGCTTGGAATATTAAGCATGAATGTGTAACTGTTTCTATCAATTTATAAATGCAAAAACCAAAACTAGTCAATATTCCAAAAGCGACTCGCTACCAAAATGCAGCGATAGATTATTATATGGGACTAACAGGTTCTTCCTATCTTCATTACGGGTATTGGGAACCACTACCTAAAAGGGGTGAAGAATTAACTCTGACTCGCCTGCGTGCGGCGCAGCAAGCATATACAGCTAAACTTTTGAGTTTTATTCCAGAGGGGACAAAAACTGTGCTGGATGTCGGCTGTGGGATTGGTGGTAACGCAGCGTATTTGTACAGCTGCGGTTTCAGTGTTGAGGGATTAGCACCCGACGCACTCCAGCAAGAGAGATTTATTCAAAATACCAATGGCCAAGTACCTTTCTACTTAACGAGATTTGAAGATTTTCGCACCTCAAACTCCTACGACCTCATTTTATTTAGCGAAAGCAGTCAATATATTGCTGCTCTCGATTTAGCTCAAGGCGCGGCTCGTTTATTGGATAGTGGTGGCTACCTGCTGCTTGCAGATATGATGCGTTTTGATGCCGAATACCGAGAAGGTATTTTTTCTAATTGTCATGTCGCCAGCGAACTCCAAGCGGCGTTGGAACAGACTGGATTCAAATTAATCAAGACTGAAGACATTTCAACCCATATTGCGCCAACGATTGACTTGTGTGTTGATAATTTTCGTATTTTTGGGCTGACTACAGTTAAATATATTGCTGATGTTGTAGCGATCGCCGTTCCACCATTATACTCACTCGGTCGTTGGGCATTTAAACGTTGGCTAGAAAAGTTAGTTGTCGAGGGATTAGCAGCACGCGCAATTTTTGAGAGCTATTTATGTTATGAAATTCAACTCTGGCAGTTATCACAAGGAGTTTAATCGAAATGACCCCAGAAATAAACACCCAAGATTGGCAACAAGCTTTTATCGCCACCAATATATTAGCAATTGGTAACAACGCTTGGATCGGTTATTTAGGAGGAGAACGTGGTGTCGTAATTTGCAGCACTAATTCTCCGCATTTAAGTATGGCTGGCGAAACATTTAAAGCGCATTTTATCCCGCGTAAAAAGCTTGCAGCTTTCTTAAATGCTTGGTTAGCAGCACCCGACACCGTACTGTTACAAAGACACTTCATGAATGCTCATATTCTCGAAGCGGTAGATAAGTATAATCCCCAGAAAGATGTTGTTTTTTTGTTGGAATACGGTTATCAAGCTGCTTTTTTCTATTTAACTAATTTACCAATTACACCACCTCAATGTTACCAAACTGTATGCAAAGAATGGGCAGAATTCCAACCTCAGCACTCTCTCTCAATAGGAGCAACAATACACTGAAAAAAAGAGCTAAAAATCAACAATAATGTATAGTTACAAAACAAATGCCTGTGACATCATCCGTATTCGCTACCGAACGCCTGCTTTTTATCCCCGCAACTCCCAACACAGACGCCATCCCCACCATCTTCGCTTTTCCCAATGATTATACGGTGGGGATAACAAGCCTTGGCTATCAAGTTGTGTGGGCAACTTTAGCGATGCGTTCTGATATGCAGGTGAGTCGCCTGTTTACCGATACCCACGAACAACTTCCGCGAGAACCAGAAATACTCGGCTTTTCCATGTCTTGGGAACTGGATTATGTCAATATTTTGAATTTATTGGAATCTTTAGAAATTCCTATCAGGGCAGCTTACCGTGGCGATCGTCATCCCATAGTTTTTGGTGGCGGTCCCGTACTCACTGCTAACCCCGAACCTTTCGCAGATTTTTTTGATGTCATTTTGCTAGGAGATGGCGAAAACCTGCTAGGAAATTTTATCGACGTTTACAAAGAAGTCAGAAATGCCTCTCGACAAACTAAACTGCAAGCACTTGCACAAGTACCGGGAATATATGTACCTAGTTTGTACGATGTAAGCTATCATACATTAGACGGCACTATCAAGTCAATTCAACCAATCTCAACAGAAATCCCTGCCGTGGTGCAAAAGCAAACCTATCGGGGAGATATCCTCTCAACATCAACAGTTGTGACGGAAAAAGCCGCGTGGGAAAATATTTATATGGTGGAAGTTGTCAGAAGTTGCCCAGAAATGTGTCGCTTTTGTCTGGCAAGTTATTTAACGCTTCCTTTTAGAACAGCAAGTGTGGAAGGTTCTCTCATTCCAGCGATTGAAAAAGGTTTATCAGTGACAAAACGCATCGGATTATTGGGGGCTTCTGTCACTCAGCATCCGGAGTTTGAAAGACTACTAGATCATCTGAATCAGCCAAAGTACGATGATGTGCGTCTCAGCATTGCCTCAGTACGGACAAATACCGTAACAGTAAAATTAGCAGAAATTTTGGCGAAACGAGATTCGCGATCGCTCACAATTGCCGTAGAAAGTGGATCAGAGAATTTACGGAAAATTATCAATAAAAAGTTACAAAATTATGAAATTATCCAAGCAGCGATCAATGCTAAAGCTGGTGGATTAACAAACCTGAAACTTTATGGAATGGTAGGAATTCCCGGTGAAGAACCAGAGGATTTAGAACAAACTGTGGCAATGATGCGCTCTCTGAAAAAAACTGTATCAGGATTGCGCTTAACATTTGGCTGTAGCACCTTTGTTCCCAAAGCACACACGCCATTTCAGTGGTTTGGAGTCAATCGGCAAGCAGAAAAGCGGTTGCAACTTTTACAGAAACAACTTAAGCCGCAAGGAATCGAGTTTCGACCGGAAAGTTATAATTGGTCAATCATTCAAGCTTTGTTATCCAGGGGCGATCGCAGACTATCCCACCTTTTGGAACTTACCCGTAATTATGGCGACTCCTTGGGCAGTTATCGTCGTGCTTTCAAACAACTTAAAGGACAAATACCTAACTTAGATTTCTACGTTCATGATAAATGGTCAACAGATATTGTATTACCTTGGAATCACTTGCAAGGACCTTTACCACAATCCACACTAATAAAGCATCTGGCTGATGCTACCAGTTATTTCAACTTACCCCAAAAAGAACTTCAGCCGTTAGGAGAAAGTTTTATTTAATGGAAACCGCAGTGAAAAAGTCGGATTTTGTCCTGAATCCTTACATGAACAGCAGCGACTTGCGGGCAACTTATCAAATCCTGAATACGGTTGTGCCTTATGTGGTTTTATGGTTTTTAGCATACAAAGCAGCTGCTATTTGTTTTTGGTTGCTTGCGCCTACTATAGTTTTGATGACGCTGTTTTCAGCGCGTTGTTTTTCTTTAATGCATGATTGCGGACACTATTCACTCTTTCGTTCAAAAAGGGTTAATCAGATTATCGGTTTTATTCTGGGGGTGATAAACGCGATCCCTCAATATCCGTGGTCAAGAGGACATGCCTATCACCACAAAACCAACGGTGATTGGCAACGCTATCGCGGTCCTAGTGCATTACTCTCTACTGAGGAGTTTGCTCGCCTCAGTCCATCTGCCCAAAGGCGTTATGAACTACTGAGGCACCCATTCATTATCTTTCCGGGAGGTTTTTTCTATGTCGCGATTAAGCCAAGACTCGCCCTGATTGCCGGAACATATGATTTTATCACTCATCTACTGACTTGTTTGCAGCAAGATCCTTTTATGGATTTACCTCGAATCATCTCCTCTCATAAGTCTAGAAATTGGTACACTGCGGCTGAGTTTTGGCATCTGTTGTTCAACAACATTTGTGTAGTCGGTATCTGGATTTTTCTGGGGTATTTACTTGGATTTGGTTTTTTCGTGAGCGTTTACTCAATCACGCTAACTTGTTCTGCGGCAATCCTTATCTGCGTCTTCTTTGTTCAGCACAACTTTGATGGCTCTTACGCCCACAAAACTGAAGGGTGGGACTATCTCGAAGCAGCAATTAAGGGCAGCAGTTATC
The DNA here is from genome assembly GCF_034931145.1 of Nostoc sp. UHCC 0252. Taxonomy (NCBI): domain Bacteria; kingdom Bacillati; phylum Cyanobacteriota; class Cyanophyceae; order Nostocales; family Nostocaceae; genus Nostoc; species Nostoc sp. UHCC 0252. The sequence continues at coordinate 166,047 of NZ_JAYGHE010000005.1, forward strand.
TGGAGTTCCCTACCGTTTTAAAGTGGTTTTCCGCCAATATCGGCTACCATAACATTCATCATCTTTGCGACAGAATCCCCAATTACAACCTCCAAGCTTGCCACAATAAAAATGTTCACCTGCTTAGGAGTGCAAAAACGCTGCGAATGGTAGATATTCCTGATTGCTTCAAATACATTCTGTGGGATTGTCCCTCCAGTAGCCTCACGTCGATAGCATTGTTTCGTCAAGCTGCACAATCCATCGACCTAGAGAGAGCTAACGAGGCGTGAAAAAGCAGAGGGGCAGGGGAGCAAGGGAGCTATCGCTCACAAGGGGCGTTAGCGTAGCGGGACGAAGTACGGCTTTGAACCTTATCTTTTTCGTAAAGAATACCGTTGTTTGAAACAATGGAAGCATCCCAATTTGGCAAAAATAAAAAAATAAAGATTATTTGCGAGTAAACATCGCGAATAATCTGGGGATTCAATCAAGTGGTTCTTCTGACTCTTGCTCAGATCCAGAACTAATGTCTAGCAGACAATCATCAAGTGGATGAATTTTTCTGGTTTTACCGCTTTATCCCAATTGCGAAAAGCGATAAATGCGCTGCGTCAGGCAAGGGGAATCACTATCGGAGTAGAAGGTGAGTATCTTTCACCAGCAAAAAAAATCACACTCTGTACAGATAAAAAAACACAGAATGATTCTCAATGAACTAATACTCAACAGTAAAGTCCCAAGTTAATGGGTGCTTCTATAGTAACTTGAGAAAGCTTTATTCACCCGTTTAAAAAAAAACTGGTGTGAATGAAATCATACTGATTTTTATACAAGCTAATCTAGCTACGCTGTATAAGTTTTTATTGTCTATTTAAAATCCTTGACATTACATATTTTATTGCTTATGATTCTCAATCAGTTCTGACTTGATTTACTTCCCGGAAAATCTCTGTAAGTAAATTCAATATTATCCTCACAATACTGTATGAAATTACGCTGGTTCTTGTTGAGCTTAATTAGTCTTTTGCTCCTATCCTCTCCTGCAAGAGCAACTCGATTAGAATCTTGGCACTTTGACCCCAATCAGAATCAGCTTGACCTAACCACTGACTCAGGTATTCAACCGAGAGTTTTTTTAATTGATAACCCTAAAAGGCTTGTCATTGACTTATCGGGAACTACTTTCGACTACTCTACAACTAAACAAAACTTTGGCTCAAAGATTCGAGAAATTCGGGTAGCACAGCTTGACCCCCAGACGACCCGACTTGTAATTGAATTAGCACCCGGTTACACTGTCTCTCCGCAAAGTGTAATAGTCCGACGAGATTCTAACTTTCATTGGGTCGTAAAACTATTATCAATTGAAAAAATACCTGCGACGGGAATTTTTGAATGGGGAATAGGGGCTGGGGAAGAATCCTCCCAAACACCAATTTCCATTACTCCTAATCTCCAGCAAAAACGCCAAGTTCTCTTATTCCAAAATAAAGCGCCTTTACAAGATATTGCAGCTATTAATAAACTGAGTCCACCAGGTATACTCACTAAACCAATCAATGCTTCTATGTTTGCTGGGGTAGTTCCTTTAGGTGAGGAAATACTACAACTAAAATCTCAAATTAATGCATTGATGGCTCGCTACAGTTTCCTCAAGCCAGGGATGTTTTTTGTGGATTTAGAGACGGGTAACTATTTGGATATTAGTGGCGACAAAGTATTTCCCGCCGCGAGTACGATTAAGTTCCCAATTCTGATTGCTTTATTTGAGAGAATAGACGCTGGTACAGTCAAACTAAATGACACCTTGGTAATGCGGCGAGACTTGATTGCAAGTGGTTCTGGAGACTTGCAGTATCAACGTGTGGGAACTAAGTTGACTGTGCTGCAAACCATAAATAAAATGATTACTATCAGCGACAATACCGCCACAAATATGATTATTGACCGCTTGGGTGGTAAAGCAAAATTAAATCAGCGGTTTGGCAGTTGGGGATTGAAAAATACTGTAATTCGTCATTTACTGGGAGATTTTAAGGGAACTAATACCACCAGTCCCGCCGACTTAGTAAAATTGTCAGCATTGATTCAGTATCATAAGTTAATTTCAGATGCGAGTCGCTCCCAGGCAATAGATATTTTAAATCATTGCCATAACAGAAAGTTGCTGGCAGCTGGTTTGGGTTCGGGAGCAGTAATTGCTCATAAGACAGGTGATATTGGGTTTGTTATTGGGGATGCAGGTATTATTGAGATGCCAAATGGCAAGCGTTACTTAGCAGGGATTTTTGTGAGAAGACCTTACAATGACACCAGAGGTAGGGATTTTATTCGTCAAGTTTCTCAGTTGGTATATACATACTTAGACCAACCAAAATTAACTCAGTTACCTTAAGGAATGTCGATTAAACGAAATGCAAAACTTCAGTTTTGTAGCCTCCACAAAAATACGTTAGGAACGTAAGACACCTGGCGAAATTAAATCTACAATGTCCGCAAAGTCCCCTTTACTAACAGTTAGGGGATTTCTTTTATGCGTGTTTACTTTAGTGTAAGTATAATTCTATATCCAGTAAGTGATGTGGAGAATTAAAATTGTTACTAATGGAAATTTACATATACACAATAACTATGGTAATGTGACACATAACTGTCGGTTCTGATGGGGAGCAGCCATCAGGCGCAAGGGGGAAAGTTCGGTGTAAATCCGGCGCTGTCCCGCAGCTGTAATGAGACGAATATAACGTGTCTCTTAGTCAGAATGCCCGCCGACTCACTCTAGACACAAAACATTTATCTGCGAGGCACAGATGATACATTTGATTAATAAATTTTATGGGTACAGATACTGTTTTAAGACGGTACCCTCTGCAAGTTTTACTAATTCGCTTCGCTGTTAGTAACGACACTTAATTTTTGGTTGTCTTATAGGAATTTGGGTATCCATAAGGAATACCACAAAGTCTTTTTGCTATCAAAATAGTATCCACCATGATTTAGCTATGGCAATGCATTGTAGCAAGCTAGTTAAACCCTAAATCTTAGAAATTCAACAGCACAAATAAATACCTGCATTTACTGAAAACGAGGAGTTTCATGTCCACTTCCCGCATAGTTACTTATTGTGAATTTTTCTCAAAAATCTTTGTTTTTACCGCAATCTATGGGATGGTCTGCGGAAGAAATGTAGCGATTGCTAATCAAGTTCCACAAATATCTGAGTTTCCCAAGTATGAAGGTTCTGCAAGAGACTTACAACCAGTTGCACAAGTAACACCTGAAAATACTCCAGCATCCACAGAAGAACCAGATATTGAATTAACAGTCATCGACAAGCTATTGAATGAACCCGTTTATTCGCCCTTTCGCCGCGAGGGGACAGTGAAAGATTCTACCCGTCCGGTTTACGTAATTACGGGTGAAGAGATGGAAGCACAGGGTGCTAGAACGGTTAGAGAAGCGCTAAAATTTCTGACAGGTATCTTGCCTGATGGTACAGTTGGCACAGAAGTAAACGCCTTAAGCGGTCAATTTATCCGAGGTTCTAATACCGGTCAAGTATTAATATTGCTTGATGGTAGACCAATTAATAATCTTGGTGGCGGTGGTTTTGACCTTTCAGAATTTACCACCAATAATATTGAAAGAGTTGAAGTGTTACCAGGAGGAGGTTCAACACTTTATGGTTCTGATGCGATAGGAGGGGTAATTAATATTGTCACTCGTCGCCCCACAGAGAATATTACAACAGAAGCTAAAGTAAATATTGGTGCTTATGGACTAAACCAACAAAGTATTCAAAATAGTGGTAAAGCCGGGGTAATTTCTTGGGTTGTAGGTTACAACCGTACCCAAGCAGAAAATAATTATCCTTTTACAATTCCTGAAGCCAATTTTACAGGAACTAGAACAAATAATGATGCTCTATTTAACAACTTCAATGTCAAACTAGAGGCAGATTTAGGAACACGCAATACCTTAACTCTCTCAACTCTATACTTAAGCAAAGAACAGGGAGTACCAGGAGGGGTAGCAATTCCTGAACCCCAATTTGGGCAAGGGTTTTTCAATTCTCTCACCGAGAATAATCGCAAATACACAGACCAAGTTCTCACGGATTTAACCTGGAATTCCAAATTAGGGAATGGTAATGATTCACTTTTAACAGCCAGAGTTTATACTGATTTTCTCAATACTCGTTTTGATAACCGTAGTGGCGCACTTTCATCTCAGAATCGGTTTGATTCTAACCAAGTTTCTTACGGTATTCAAACCACACACAGTTGGAATCTTACCAAAAATCAGATTTTGGTTTACGGCTTTGATTACCGGAATGCAAATGTGCGTAATACCACCTTTAATTATGGCAGTAATCTCAATAGAGAAAATTACGATGACAGTATTAGTCAAGGAGCCATTTTCGCTAAATATGAAAATAATCTTACTTCTAGCTTAAGTGTCAATTTAGGAGTACGCCAAGATTTCAGTAGCTTGGTAAATGGCTCATTTACATCACCATCTGTAGGTACAAAATTCGTAATCTCTGACTCCACAACACTTAGAGCTAACTATATCAGAAACTTCCGAGCGCCAACCATTGCTAATTTATTTAACAATAATCCTACTAATATTGGTAATCCTGAACTTAAACCAGAAAAGGGTGATAGTTTTGATATTGGCATTGACCAAAAGTTAGGTAACATAGGCTTATTACGTTTGACCTTCTTTAGTAACACAGTATCAGATACAATTGCCTTTAAGCGGTTGACACCACCGGTGAATGGCAATACAGGTACTTTTGAAAATATCGGACTGGTTAGAACTACAGGAATTGAAGCTTCTTTAAACTTACAACTAGCGAAAAATTTCTATGCTTTTGCTAATTATACAGCTAATGATCCACGGATTTTAGAAAGTTCTAATCCGGCAGAAGTTGATAAGGAGTTACGATTTGCAGGTGCGGATAAATTAAATTTGGGTGTTTCTTATGAAAATCCTCAAGGTTGGTATTTAGGATTGCTCATGAATTCTTTGAATGGGTATCCAACGAATAACACAAATACAGAATTTTTGTCTGGTTACACTACTTTAGATTTCAAAGTGCGCGTCCCTTTAAGTGATAGTTTGATACTGACAAGTAGTGTAGATAATATATTTGACCAGCGTTATCAGTTGTTTCCGGGTTTTCCTGATGGGGGGAGGGTTTTTCAGGTTGGGTTGAGTTCTAGGTTCTAAGGTTAAGAGTTTTTTCATGCAGAGGAGAGTTGAAGATGAGTGAATTTAATTGTTTGGTTACACCGTTAAATCAAGTTGTGACTGAAGCTTTGTTTACAGGTGGGACAATTGAGTATGAATATTTTGATTGTGGAAGTAATATTTTGTCATCGTTACTTTACACTTTATTTGAGCAAAATTGGCAACAGGTAGGGGTGGGGCATATTGTCCAAGGTAGTGTTTTGGAATTAGAATTTAATGCTGCACCAAAACTTTGTATTCTCTACGATGGATATTTGACGGTAGCGACTGAAGGTTGGCATTTACATTTGTGTATTGATACTAATTTTGGTGGGCCTCTTTGTAGAACCCCTGTAGGAGTCAGGAAGCAGCGTCAAGTTAGCCGTGCGGCTTTTTATCGTCGGTTTAATACAGAAGGAAATCCCAGAAGTTGGGGAATTCAATTTTGGAATGGTGCAGATGAACAATTGATGACGATTTTATTACCGAATCCTTTCGTTGATGGTGAAAATTTATTACCAGAAGGGAAACCTGATGTATCAAAATTAGCTTTGTATCAGGAATTAAGAGATATTTATGTATTGGGTATTCAACCAATCCCGTTTAGCAAAAATCCCCTGAAGCATTCTTATATTTCAGTTTGTACTTCTACTCGCTGTCTTCCTTCACGCAAATGGCAACCCACATTTGATGCTTTAAAATCCGCAGTTGAAAATGCTGGTTTAGATATAGAAGTGAGAACATCTGGCTGTTTGGAAGTTTGCCAACAAGGGCCAGTAGTATTTCATTCTGATGATAGAACTTGGTACACTCGCGTTAACTCAAGCGTAGCTGAAACTATTGTCAATGAACATTTACTAAAAGGTAACAAAGTTATTGAACATTGTTATCCACCAGAGTCTGTGTAATTTATCCTTTTAAAAATTTCACGCAAAGATATAAAGCAGTACTCTTGGTATTCCTCTCTGCACGACGAAGACGCTGCGCGTAGCTTGCTTCTCTGTAGGGGTACAAGTCGGAAAACCCGCCCACGGAAGTGCCCACCTCCATGTCTCTGCGTGATAATAATAATATTTATCTCAAACCCCATGAAATTGGTAAAACTGACTCACTCAAAACCCATTATTTTTTTATGCCAATTCTTCTTAATTGCCACTTTAATTATTGCTTGCCATAGTACAGCAATTGATACCTCTACAAATGCTAATAATAACGGCTGTATTCAAAACTATGATCCTAATACTGATTACTTCCCTAATAAAATCAAGATTACTCATGCCACAGGCTTCGCAGTAGAGTATCATAAACACTACAAAATCGTCACTACAAAAAATCCTTTGCAGAATGCCAACACCAAGTTTCAATATGTTTTAGTCCAATGTGGAACTCCCACACCAAAAGAATTTAATCAAGCGCAGGTAATTACAGTTCCCATTAATTCCATAGTTTCTCTATCTACTACTCATTTACCCCACCTAGCGAAATTAGGTGTAGTTGATAAATTGATTGGTATTAGTAATACTAAACAAGTCAATACTCCTGATGTAGTCGAGAGAATCAAAGCCGGAAAGATAGCACAAGTAGGGAATAATTCAAATGTGAATATAGAAAAATTATTAGAATTAAATCCCAACTTAGTGACAACTTTTGGTACTGGAAACTCCCAAACTGATAGTTATGGCAAACTCACAGAGGCGGGTTTGAAAGTGGGTATAAATTCTGAATATATGGAAGATGCGCCATTGGGAAGAAGCGAATGGTTAAAATTTACGGCTCTGTTTTTTAATAAAGACGAACAAGCAGAAAAAATATTTAGTGAAATTGCCAATAAATATGCACGAGTAGCTGAAAAAGCTAAATCTGTAAAAAATCGTCCAACTATATTTGTTGGGTTCAATTTTAAAGGAACTTGGTATATGCCTGGAGGTAAAAGTTATGTAGCTAAATATCTGGCTGATGCAGGAGCAAACTATCTTTGGAGTGATGATAAATCCTCTGGTAGTTTACCTTTATCTTTTGAAGTTGTTTTGGAACGTGCAGCCAATGCTGACTACTGGTTGAATTTTAGTCAATCTTGGAATAAATTAAAGGATTTAGTCGCAGAAGATAATCGCTATGCTGATTTTAAGGCTGTGAAAACGGGCAATCTTTACAATAATAATGCCCGTGTCAATGAAAACGGAGGTAATGATTACTGGGAAGGCGGAATTAGTAACCCAGATATGGTTTTATCTGACTTGATTAAAATACTGCATCCAGAGATATTACCTAACCATAAACTATTTTATTACCACAAACTTAATTAATAATGTTCAGCGAAAAATATAAATTTAAAATTCCCCTAATAAACCAAAAAAATCCGGTTTTCAAAACCATTATTTTCTTAATTATACTTATAAGTTTAATCTTGGCTTTTTTATTAGACTTGGCTTTAGGTTCAGTTGATATTCCTGTTAATGAAGTAGTCAAAGTTTTGCTCGGACAAGAAGCAGAAAAAGTGACATGGACTCATATTATTCTCAAATTTCGGCTACCTAAAGCTTTAACTGCAACTTTAGCAGGTGCGGCTTTAGGTGTGAGTGGCTTACAAATGCAAACCTTATTTAAAAATCCCTTAGCTGGGCCTTTTGTGTTGGGTATTAGTTCTGGTGCAAGTTTAGGTGTAGCGTTAGTTGTGCTGACAGCAAGTGCTACAACACCAACATTATTAGCAGATTTGGGAATCATTAGCGATTTTGGTTTAGTCATAGCCGCAAGTCTCGGCGCAGCATCAGTTTTAGGGATGATGTTAATTGTTTCTCGCCGAGTGCAAGATACGATGACGTTATTAATTTTAGGTTTATTGTTTGGTTATGCTACTAGTGCAATTGTTAGTATTTTGTTGCAGTTTAGCTCCAAAGAACGCATTCAAAGTTATATTATGTGGACTTTTGGAAGTTTTGCTGGGGTGACTTGGAAACAGTTAGTTGTTTTAATTCCTGTGATACTTTTGAGTTTATTGGGAGCAGTGTTGCAATCAAAATCCTTGAATGCACTTTTACTAGGTGAATCTTATGCACGTAGTTTAGGTTTAACGGTGCAGAAAACTAGATTTTCCATTATTACTAGTGCATCTATATTAGCTGGAGCAATTACTGCTTTTTGTGGCCCCATCGCATTTTTAGGTGTAGCAATTCCTCATCTTTGTCGTAGTCTTTTTAATACTTCCGACCATCGGATATTAATCCCTAGTGTAACAATGATGGGTGCAATCTTAGCATTGTTTGCAGATTTGTTTTCTCAACTTGCGGTGAGTCAGATGGTTTTACCTTTAAATGCTGTTACTGCTTTGATTGGAACTCCTGTTGTTACTTGGGTAATTCTGCGGCGTAATTCCCAAAAGTCTTTTTAAGATTTTTGAAACGCAGAGGTACGCCAAGGTAAGCGCAGAGGTACGCAAAGTGTTTTTAAGGTGAAGTTTCTCATGAGTAACTCGATTTTAACAACTCATAACTTGACTATTGGTTATAAGACATCCCGAAAAACTGTTCGGTGTGTTGCGTCTGATATTTCTGTATCTCTGCAAGCTGGGGAACTTGTTTGCTTACTCGGCCCCAATGGTGCGGGTAAATCTACATTACTGCGATCGCTCGCCGGAATGCAACCCCCAATATCAGGTGAAGTGCGACTCTTAGGCGAAAATATTTACAAGTTAGCACCACAAGAATTAGCCAAACGCCTGAGTTTGGTACTTACCGAGAAAGTTGATGTGGGAATGCTATCAGCTTACACCTTGGTGAGTTTGGGGCGATATCCTTACACTGATTGGTGGGGAAATTTGACACCCGCAGATGAAGCTATAGTAACTTGGGCAATAAAATCTGTAGGAGCAGTACACTTAGCACAACGCCAAGTTAGCGAATTAAGCGATGGTGAACGCCAAAAAATCATGATTGCGCGTGCTTTGGCTCAGTCGCCTATTGTGATGTTACTTGATGAGCCAACAGCTTTTCTGGATTTACCGCGACGGGTGGAAATTATGCAATTATTGCGTCAGTTAGCACGAGAAACCAATCAAGCAATTCTCCTTTCTACCCACGATTTAGATTTAGCTTTGCGTCTGGCTGATAAGGTTTGGTTATTAACAGCTAATGGGATTTTACACGTTGGCGCACCGGAAGATTTAGTGTTGAGTGGTGCATTTGCTGATACTTTTGAGAGTGAAGGTGTAGAGTTTGATGTTGCTTCTGGGGAATTTCATCTCCATACATCCCACAAAGGAGAAATTAATTTGATAGGTGAGGGTATTGCAACTATATGGACTATTCGTGCTTTAAAACGTGCAGGCTTCAAAGTTAATCAAAGTCACAATAGCTTACCAATCTCAGTAGAAGTAATATCAAACTCTAAACAATTTTTGTGGAAAATCACAAACAGCCAGACTGTATATACTTATTATTCATTGTATGAACTGATTAAATTTTTGGATTGTTTATAAAAGCATTGTCCCTAATTTATTGAGATTCTCTAACTATATAATCAGGAAAAATTACGAAATCGCTCTAATATCCGTTGTCGCACTCGTTCTATAACTACTCCCTCCTCAGCAGATAGCCCATCAAATAACATCTCATATATCAATGGTACGCCCAACTCTAACTCTGATAAAAGTGTACGCTGGCTAAATACATCTTGTGGTTTACCTTCTAGCATCAGCCGCCCTTTATCCATGACAAAAACCCAATCTGCCCACCGATAGACTAAATCCAAATCATGGGTTGCCATCAATAAAGTAGTTCCATCTTCATGAATTTTTTTCATGGTTGCTATCAAGTTACGAGTATGTTTTATATCTAGATATGCAGTTGGCTCATCCAACACCAACAATTCTGGTTGCAACACCATCACATCTGCTATGGAAACTCGCTTTTTTTGTCCTAAACTCAGATGATGCACTGGTCTTTCTGCTAAAGTAGTCAGTTCAAATTCAACTAATGCTTGTTCTACTCGGTCTTTAATTTCTGGTTCTGGTAAACCTAAATTACACAAACCATAAGATATATCTTCTTCAACAGTGGAAGCTACTAATTGTTGTTCTGGGTCTTGAAATACTAGTCCAACTTTCTGTCTTAAATTACCCAGATAATTACGATTATAAGTTAACGCTTCACCACGCCAACGGACAACGCCAGAATCAGGTTTATATAAACCGTTAGCTAATAAAAATAGCGTCGTTTTACCACAACCATTCTGCCCAATTAACGCACATCTTTTACCAGATGGAATCTTCAGTGTTAGACCATTCAAAGCTGATTCCTGTGCGCCTGAATAGGTGTAATATACCTGCTCAAATTCGAGTAAATATTCCTGCATTTCGCCAAAACTCTAATCCTATTAATCCTACACAACCGCAAATCGCTTCGATGATATATCGTGCTTGAGGACGATAGCGACGAGGATGCCAAACTCGAAATTCACTTACAAAACCCCGTGCTTGCAATCCGAGAGAGAACTGACTATATTTTTGTAAGGTTCGCTGTAATAGTTGTCCGATTAGTAGTGCTAAACTTTTCATTCCAGTTCGCCAAGTACGGTAGCCACCACGGGAATTTTGCGCTGTCCACAATTCATCGGCTGTGTTCAGCAGGATGAAAATAAACCGATACATTAATAATAATAAATCGGTTAAAAGCACTGGGAATCCTAAGTAACGCAGAGTTTGTAAAATTTCCGTAAAAGGGACAGTTAGCATGAGAAAATATAGGCAAGAAACAGAGGCTAATGCTCTGGTTAGAATTCCCCATGCTTGGATACTGCCACTATGACTGATATAAATATAGAAGTGTCCGAGAGTTAGTCCATACCAGGAATCTAATTGTACCCTTGGCAAATCATTAATCGCAACCCCATTCACCATTAATGCTGGTAAACTCGTCAAACAAAAAACTATGGTGAACATTAACAACCGAAAATAAACACCAGCCGGAATTCTTGCATAAATAACTGTCCAAATACCCATCCAAAGCGCGATTAAAATTTGCACTAGCGGATGGGTAGCAAGGGAAATAGCAAGAGTAGTAAATGCAAAAATTAGTTTATGTTCTGGTGGCAATCTTCGCAGTCGATTAGTATAAGCTAAAGTATCTATTTGCAGGCTCATTCTTCACGTTTTTGTTGTTGGGAACGTCCTTTATACAACCCAATTGCATAACCGACTACTCCAGCACCTAAAGCTGCTTGCGAAGCAAATAATAAACTTTCTATTTCACCACTAGCTGGTTCAAAAAATGATTTAAACCAGGGTTTATATCCAGGTTGTATTTCAGTAATTGCTTTTTCTGCTTTGTCATCGGAACCGGCAAATTCGCCACCACGCACAAATATTAACGGTGCAACTGCTAAGGCTAATACAGCTACTACCAACAGCCAGTTACTCAACCCTTTTTTAGATTGACTCATTTCCTTGGGGTTCCCGTTTGATTAATTTCAACAATTCTAATTCTTGAGGATTATAAGATTGCAGCCAGTTCCACACCAATACAGTTAGCAATCCTTCACTAATTGCTAAGGGAACTTGAGTTATAGCGAAAATCCCGGCGAACTTGGTGAATGAAGCGATAAACCCACCAACAGGTGCAGGAAAAGCTAGGGCGAGTTGGATAGAAGTGATAATGTAGGTGAGTAAATCTGCGATCGCAGCTGCTAGGAATATGGCGATTTTTTGTTTACCACCCAACTTGATTGTCAGATTATATATCCAGTAAGCCGCAAATGGCCCAGCGATCGCCATCGAAAAAGCATTTGCCCCCAGCGTCGTCAAGCCGCCATGCGCCAGTAACAAAGCTTGAAACAACAATACTAAGCTACCTAAAACCGTCATGGTGAGTGGGCCAAATAGCACCGCACCTAATCCCGTCCCTGTTGGATGAGAACAGCTACCTGTCACAGAAGGGATTTTCAACGCTGACAGCACAAAAGTGAAAGCACCAGCCAAGCCCAGCAGTAGTTTCAGTTCCGGGTTAGCTTGGGTAATGCGAGTCAGACTACGCAATCCTAGTAGAAAAAATGGTAATGCCACAATCCACCAAAAAATTGCCCACTGCACGGGTAAAAAACCTTCCATAATGTGCATGGCGTAGGCAGGTTTGGGTAAACCAACTACCAAGTAAAAACTGATAACTCCCATCAGCGTTAAACTGACTAACGCCTGTTTTTTTCTGTTCATAATCTGTACCTCGCAGATTTATGTAAACGCATTGATTCTAACCGGCGGGCATCCTGACTCACCTTATTTTGGTTCACAGTTGCGGGACAGCGCCGGATTTACACCGGACTTTCCCCCTTGCGTCCGATGGCTGCTTCCCACCAGAACCGATTGGAGTAACTATATCACTATTACTAATTTTGAGCAGCACTCTTCATCAGGTATTCACCAGAACCTCAGCGCCGTAGAGAACCCATTTGACATCTTAGGAAGGGTCTGCAAGTCTCTTAATCATTAGCCTGATGAAACAGAGGTTGAGTTTGGCAGTGGCACTAGCTAGAGTTCGTTCAAAGTTTTTCACTAGAATTTTACAACGCTCCATCCAAGCATTGGAGCGCTCGATCACCCATCTGGCAACTGCTGGAACAAATCCAGATTTTCCTTGTGCTGGTTTCTCTTGTTGTGAGGGTTTATATGGCGAATGTATTGTTATTGGTAGTAGGAAGGAGAGCTTTTCACCCAGACATTATGGTTGTGATAAAAATCACCACGCTGTTCTAGTGTAAACCCACCCAGCAATAATCCTAACCATACTTCTACCATCGGCATTTGCAACACACGTTGCAGTTTAACTAAAGAAATCTCATCTTTGACATTTATCAGGTAGTTAGCGATCGCGCGATGCCATTTTTCCACATCCTCATCTGATGCCAAATTGCGAACATCTTCTAAAGTTGTCACCTCATCAAGCATTGCCAAAACATTCGCTTTTTCAACAGGTGCTGCTACAGAATCACCCAACTCAGTAGGAGATGAAAATTGGTGTGGGCCGTGTGGTTTAAAGGTTTGTGGTGTTTGCGGTTCAATCAAATCATCTAAATCGAGGTGCATTGTTGTCCGCACTAGACCAGCAAAGAGATCGGTGCTAATAATTGGCCCCAAAAGACTATTGCGATCGCGGGTATCTTGCAACAGCACTTCGGCACGAGACTTGAGAATATCCGCAATTTGACTGAAGGCAAGCGCTGCGGTTAATAGCTGTGCCTCCAAGGGTAGTTTTTCTAGCTCGGCATCCAAACAATCCCACATAGCATCAAGAGAAGAAGTTGGTGGAGATTCGGACAACTCATCTAATACATCCCAGATGGTTAATTGGCGGTATGTGGTCATCTCTAGGATTCTGGATGTAACGGGCAGGGTCGTACTGGGCAGTAGCTTGAGGTAATCTCAAACATATCCTTATATTGATATAGTGAAACACTGTATTGTTTTGCAAAAGCCTGCAACACCTGATCTGTATAGGCGCGGATCTTGCCAGCCGTTAGTCCAAAGCAGTGAATTGGTTCCAGGCGACAAACAGGTTTTTGCCCCAGCCAGAGTTCTGCACCCAAGGCGTGCAATGGCTTATCCCCCGGTTCTTTATATAGATACAACACTGCAAAATATGTTGCTGGTGGTTCGACTGTTACTGAATCAATTTCTGCTGAATGACTTTCACTCCGGCGACGATAGAACGAACGGCGATTGTGACAGACTTTTGGATTCCAGCATCCATCCCCTTGTGTCCCATGCAGTAGTTTAGCTTGAGTTGTTGGTAGTTTAGAACATAGCTGACACCGTTGATCTAATGGCTTTGGCATAGTCTACTCTGCTTCCTCTTCACCAATCGCACGATAGTAGGCAGCGATCGCGGCTTCTTGCTCACTGCGAAGGGTATAGCGCCGAAACGCTTTCTCGCTTTGATGTCCTGTTAATTTTCGTGCATGGCTGGGGTCAACTCCCAATAGTAATAAATCAGTAGCGTAGGTGTGACGAAAGGAGTGAGGGTGCAAATCCTCAATGTGAGCTATTTCACCGATTTTTTCCACAGCGAAGTAAATGCCGTGATAACTCAAGCGTTCACCCTTGTATGAAGCATGATGTGAAATCATCAGTGGGCTAAGGCTGTTTAACACCTCACTCCTTTCTTCTCGCGATCGCAAATACTCTGCTAAAACTTCCCGACTCTCTTTTCGCAGTGGAACTAAGCGTGGTTCATTGGTTTTGGTGTCTGGTAAAAATAGCAGCTTGCCATCAAATGAGCCAACATTTAGCTGTACAACTTCCCCTGCCCGGAGTCCATGACTGAGAATGTGAACGAGTGCTGTATCGCGTTGCTTTGTTTCTCCCAATAACTCTAACGCTGACCAAACCTGTTCCATCTGTTCTGGGGTTAAACTCTGGGCTGGTGGTAGTGGCACTTTTTCCAGTTTTATCCCCAGTGTGGGATTAGTAGCAATAATTTCAGGATATGTGTAAGACATCCATTTGAAAAAGCTTTTGAGTGCCGCAATTCCCGCATTAATGCTGCTTTTTGAAAGCGGTTTACCTGCATCAGTCCGTATTTCATCACGGAGATATTCTTTATATAGCGCAAGATGACGTGGACGCAGTTCATGATAGTGCAGCTCACTCCATACCAAAAATCGTTTGAGTTCTCGTTCGTAAAGCTTGCGGCTGTTTGGTGCGAGATTGTTGCTGCGTAAAAATTCCAGAACTTTTACCCACCGAATATCGGTTGGTGGTCTTCTAGTTTCTCCTGGCTGTGTGAAATGTAGAGCTTCACGATCAAGGGGAATGAGTTTGATCTCAGGTAGAGAATCTGCGCTGTAGTTCATCCAGTTTTGTGTAAATTATTAGTTATTAAGTATTAAATATAACCCTGTATTGATTTGAGACTACTCATCTGGTGGTGAGGTAGTCATGACTTCTACGACGGTACGATTGTCACTGTAAGGATAAGATGAGCAACTTTGAAAGCATAAGTTGAGCAATTACGTAGCCCAAAGCCTTTATACTACGTCGGAAATTATTTATCGAAAACAGGTTTTGAAACCATAACATGAGCAAAGGTTTTGTTTTGTAACCCTAACGTGAGCAAATATATTCATGCCCAGCATTAAAACTTTGGTTAGGTATAGCTGCTATGAAAACCGAAATCGAGCAACAGAGCTACTTTCTGTTTGAGTTCACTACCTCTACTTTTGTAAGAATAAATTGAGCAACCTACTTTGAAACCATAAAGCGAGCAACTTGCTCATCTTATGCTTTCAGTGACAACGATCGTGACAGGTTAGTGCCTGCTCCCATGTAGAATAACGCTGCATTCTCCCGTGATGAGGCCCGCCTAAAACCATCGTTTCAAAAAGCAACGGGGGATCTCCAAAAGTGAGATCGAATCCTGAAAAACTAGTTGATACTTTGGCATCCCCAACTATAGTTTCGGCAACTAGATGTTGTCCTGAATCTTGTACTGAGTGTAAATAATCTCGCCACTCTGACAATGAATTAACAGCAACAGGGGTATGTCCTACGAGTTTGTAATAATAACGCATGATTAACAACTTGTGGCTATCACAACAAAATTTTACCCGAATTTATACAAAATAAAGTAGTCCTTTTACTACCTCATAGCTCTCTATTAACTAATACATCTTCAATCGGAATGGTGGCAAAGATTCTGCGTTTTGTATCATGTTTATTCCACAGCAAATCCCGATAATTGACGCATTTTAGGAGTATGAAAACCGATGACAATATCTTGTTTAGGTACACCCATTTCTATCAATTCTAAAGCAATATCTACTTCCGTTGTATTTTGTTGAATCCAAATTTTATTATTTTTGATATCTAGGTGCATTATTGGGCCATAGATCCGTTTTTGATTGTTCCATCCAATGCTAATAATTTGATAATGGTCATACTCTACGTCAAAAATCTGTTCGACCTCTACATCTCCATAACTAGGCTTGTACTCGATATACTTAGTTAATAATTGCCTAACTTTTGTGCGGTATTCATTTAACTTATCCATTGCTCTATTTCCTCAGTCTCAAGGTTATAAATAATTAATTTCAATTTGTTTTCGTTGACTACAGTTTGAATAAAAGGCAAATTAAAAAAATCATTATAAGTTACCAATGGTACAGCTAAATATAAATTTCTCGAAGGTTCTTCTGCACGTAATGCAGTCCGATAATTAATAAACTGTCCTAGTGCCATGTGAAATTCTGAAATCTTCGATGCACTAACAAAATTTTTGATTTCAACTGCTATTTTTTCTCCAGATTTTTCCGCAGCAACTAGGAGTTCTGCACCTAAATCAATCTGAACATCAACTCCACCACACCGAATATTTAGCGGGTCATCTGTAACTAACCAACCATCTTTTTCTAGTGCAGACCTCACAATATTGTGGAATAAATCACGAGCCATAGTTTCACAGCAAAGCCACACTAATCTTAATACTGCTCAACACCCTTAGTGGTGTCATTCGCCAGTAAAACATTTAAACATAGATTTCAACTTAGTACTGACTATCGACTCCAGTACATAATGTAAGCATATAAAAAAGTTGAACAATTAGGAGAGTGATGCTAAGAGAATGTGGGCGCGATGGGCGGCGATCGCTCTAGTAAATAACGTAGCATGGGCGCGGTGTACAGGCTCTTTGGAGCGATTTATGGACGGATGCCTGGAGCGCGGTAAAGCACCTAACAGAAATTGTTGGATTTTATTATTTATTGTTGAACTTTTTTATTCCTCTACACATAAATCCTTTAAATCTAGACTTTGCTCACATTATGCTTTAAGTGACATCGTAATACAAGACTACAATATAAAATAAGCTACCCTTATCTTTTATCCGACATAATCTACGATTAATACCATTTGCCTTCACATAGCCTTTTGTTCTAGCTATTAAAATAAGTTTATTAAGCTAGAACTAATTTGAAATCATGCCGCGTAAGATATGTGGACTTGGCTTTGACTGTGCCTCAATGATGTTGCAACCGGGTATTGACCCTGGAGAATGCTTCAATTATACAACCTGTGGAGCAGCTATTAAATTGACTCCAGATGAGGAAATCGAACTAATTCGCGTGCGGGAGATTGCGTCTTGCCAACGGCAACAGGAGTGGGAACGCAGAGAGGAAACCTTTAAAACCACGCGCCGCGAAGCGGCAGTGATGATGCTGATGTCAAGAGGTTGTCCTCAAAGTGCACAATCGCTGGGCGTTGCTGCACAAATGGAAGCGATCGCCGCCTGTGTAGAACAATTGCATCACAACTTAAATAATCTAGAAGGATGCTACATTGCTCCTGGTGGCTGTGAAGTACATCATTATAATGTGAAGCGCCCAAGTGGAGTTTATGGATACAACAAACTCACTGCTCCTGAGCCAATATTTGAACCATCTGAAAAACAGCAGAAAGTGAAAGTTGTTCATTTAAGCCATGATGACGATCCGCGAAACACTGAAGCACGGCTGGGGATTGAGCGCCGAAATCAGTTAACTCGTGTACGAACGCTCTTGGCAACAACTGTGGAACTGTTACTTGAGGCAGCCAATACTCTCACTGAACAGCCTTCTGATGAGGAGCGCTCAGTTTGAAGGTTTAACAAAAGACGCTTCCCCCAAAGTAAACTCTTCTTCCCAACGTGCTCTCACCCCCAGTCGAGTAACGGCTTTAGTCTTGCAACGACCGGATTAACACAGCCCGATGAGCGATCGCTACTCCAAAATTGAAACTGACATCTATGTCACCTACTGTGGGGCGTAGCCCATCGCCAACGCGGTAAGCGAAGTAGCTGATCACCCTTTTCTATCACTATCACCAAAAGCTGACAAGAAACCATAAATTGAACTTTTTGCTTAATTTATAATCAAAGTCACAACTTCTCACGGATGGATTAGGGTTAACTTAATCGTTAACGTTAATTTTCTTAGCCAATGTCTGAAATTTGCGTTGTTCACCAGCTTGTTTACGCTGTTGATAACGTTTTCTAGCTTGGTTTAATACCTCTTGCAATAATTCCTCATTTTCTGAGCAGACGATAAATGCAGCTTCTAGGAAAGTATCTCTAGTAATTTTATTTACATTGCAAAACGTATCTAGCTTGGTATCAATGTCCTGTTCTAACCTGATTGTTCGCCTGATGATCTGGGTTAACTCTAACTGCTGTTCTTGATTAGAAGTGCTTACCTTATCGTTTATTACTTCCTCACTATCTAAATCCGGTTTTGGTTTCTCAGATAAATGACTAAATTCAGTAATTTGGTCATTTAGTAAGTTATCATGTTGTACTTTTACAAGTGTTGTATCCCGTGCTGGAACACTTGGACGTGTCTTTTTCTTAAGGCGCTCAAAAACATCAGACATTCTTTTGTAACCTCTCGATAATTTGTTGGAAGGGAGTTTCGAGTTGTTCAAAGCCTAGAGAAGACAAACTTACACCTTTATCTATGGCCTTTTTGAATTGTTCAGATTCTAGAATTGAAGGTAAAACGACTATTTCTTCGGCAATTGTTCGCATTGCACTGATACTCGCCTTACTTTGTGCGACTTGGTTATTACCTACCCATTTATCTCTGAATGGCAAGATGCCAAGCACTATCCCTGAAAAAGCATCAATTTCTTGAAGTTCCTCAACTAAACTCAGAGTTCGGATGAGAGAATTTACACCTTTGGATGATGCTTCTACAGGAATGATGATATGGTCAGCTGCCCCCAACGATGTAAGGCAGATTTGCGATCGCTGAGGTGGCGCATCAACAATGCAGTATTGGAATAAATCTGATACCTCTTTTAAGCGTTTGCTCAAAACAATAGCTCCCATACCGCTCCCAGACAAAAATTCTTGAGCATTATCTAATCCATCATCAGCAGGAATTAACCATAGGTTTTCTCCGATTTCATAAATACCGTCTTCAGTATTGATCTGTTTTTTGAGAACTTCTAGAAGCGTGGGTTGATTCTGCTGAACTTCGTGCCCCAGGTAAAAAGTTAGGTTCGCTTGGGGATCGGCATCAATCATCAGTACACGCTGTCCTGTTTGAGCAAGCATTCTACCCAACAAGATTGCAACAGTTGTTTTTCCCTGGCCACCGGACAAGGATGCACAAGTAAGAATTAACATTTTACTGACTACCAGCAGCATTGTGTAAATTAGTCAATATCATAATGCATAATGTTGTTTTTAAGTTATTTAGTCATTATGTAATTTAGTCATTTATAAATGACTAAATTGTAATTAACGCTATTTAGTCATTACTTTAGCTTTCAAAAAGTCCTACTCTTCGAGAAGATAGATGTAAAGATAGATTTTTGTCCTATTTGTTTGTTGGTAATTTTAGTCAAGACTGAATTTAGTCATTCAGCAATAACTGAATTGCGTAATAGTGCAATCTAGTAAACCAGTTTTATTTTATTCAGAAAATAAAACTTCACAAATGCTCATGGGGGCTTTATAGGGGCTATATGTACCCCAAAAATGATTCAGGACTTCGATGAGTATTTGACCCCTGCATAGGGTATATATGGGTGTTTTGTGGGGTATATTTGACTGTTTGACACTTTATACCCCACTTAGCCCCCAAGGGGGTATGATAAGCTCTTGAGGCTGGAGAAAAAAGAGGTAGTCATTTTATTCTTCTCTCCTCTGCTCCCCCATATCTCCTCAACTGATAATTTTTACAAATTGAACCGTATTAAATTTCCCCCAATGTCGAACATTCACACCTTACAAAAATTTTTCCTGCTGGCTTTGATAACGGTTATGGAAGCCTAAAACTTTTAGTCGATGGCTTTGAAGTAGTTCGTGTCCCCAGCTATATAACCAATGCCGAGATGGAAGATGTACCCGGACGAGTAGTTTTTAATGGTACTGCTTACACTGTTGGAGAATCAGCTTTCCGTACAGGTTATCATTTTGACCGGAATACGGATAACAATGAAAATAAAGTCAACAACGCATTATTGACTTTATTGGGTGCATTGGCACATCTGCCACACCGTAAGGCTTGGCACTTAAAATTAGTTGTCAGCTTACATGATGTTGGTCTGGCTGACGAATTGCAAAAAGTACTAAGTGGGGAATATCAGCCAATACTTGCTGGTAAACAATCAGAGGTGAAAGTAGAAGTGCTGAAAATTGTGCTAGAGGGGATGGGTGCATTGTTTGGGCATCAACTACCGAAAAAATTAACCATTTTAGACTTTGGCAATGGAACGACTCTGTATTCTCGTTACAACCAGGGGAAGCGAGAAGTTCACACCGCCTACCCCATCGGTGTAGAAGTTCTCATCGATGATATTTCCCAAAAAATGAAACATCTAAATGGGGGAAAAATCGGGGATGCATCCAAAATCCGATTTTGTCTGGAAATGGGACATACCAAGTACAGCCGTGACATCGATATTAAAGATATATATAGTGCTTGTTTGAAAGATTGGTATGAAAAATACTTGAAGAAAGTGGTGAACTTGACACTTGATGCCAAGCACCAAGGGGATGAAATTTGGGCTATAGGTGGAGGGTGTCTGTTACCAGGATTTAAGAAGCTTTTAGAAAAGAACGGCTTCAAAATTCTGGATAATCCAGTGGAAGCTAATGTTTTTGGGCTTCTAGAAATGGCAAAAACCATTATGAGCAAGAATCCAACAACCACATCTGGGAAGCTATAACAATGACAGACAAACAAGACTTGACACCGGAAAAAGTTCGGATCAAAGATAGCTACCGGGAGCGGATATTTGCAGAATCACAGCAATTAGGTAAAAGTTACCTGGAGACGCTTTACTTTATCATTGATTGTTATTTTGCTTTCAGAAAGGGTACATTCCCTACTCAACAAGTAGCTTTCACCCCGATTAATACTGAGTCAAACCAACTTATTCAGCCGACTAAAGAGCTATCGACAGACTCTAAACCAGAGGATTCTGATGACCAAACCTTCAGCCTTGATTTTGATTTGTAAGGGAAATATAGGGCTCCCGTGAGGTTGGTCAGCCGATGCTGTAGTCAGAGTCAGCGCCCAAGGATGTCACCAGTCGAAGTTAGAGAGCTTTTCACCCAGACATTTTGGTTGTGATAAAAATTACCATGTTGTTCTAATGTAAACCCACCCAGCAATAATCCCAACCATACTTCTACCATCGGCATTTCAAAATCCGACACAACCTGAATTTCAAAAATTCCACTCATATCACCCAAATAACTCCTGGTGCTGATAAGCAAATCGAGAAACATCCAGACTAGCCACAGGTTTAGCATAAATAGCCTGATTGCGAATTGCCTGTATCTGTTCTGACTCTCGCTCCATAGCTGGTGTGAATTCTTGTCGCTGTTTCAGCAAATCCTCAAACTCAATTTCCCCAGGTCTACCTTGATAAAAAGCCGACTCAGCACAACGACGGACTGCATTACCAATTTCTGCTGGACTGCAAATGCGATATTCAGCCAACAGTCTACGCCATTGATCATCACTCCAAGGTGAGTTATTGTCTCGAAAAGCTGGAAAATACTTAGCTAGATGTAGATTGAAAACTTCATATCTTGCCCCTTCATGGGGTAAATCCACAAAAAAGATATCATCAAAACGGCGCACTAATTCCGCAGGTAGCATTGACAAGCGATTGACAGTAGCAATGGTATAAACTGGCTCTTGATGCTCTTGCATCCAAGTCAACAAAGCCGCAGATAGCCGCCGTGCCACACCTCCATCTGCATTGGAGTCCCAGCCCGCAAAGCCTTTATCAAAGTCATCCCAGTAGAGTACACAGGGAGCAAGGGAAGTCACCAAAGCAATAAACTCCTTTAATGCTCTGTCGGGGTGAGGATCGCTCAGTAGTACACCCCAATTAGCTGCTAACAGTGGCAATCCCATTTTCTTAGCTGCTAACTTGGCAGAAAGACTTTTACCAGTACCCGGTGGCCCCCATAAGAGCATTCCAGTGGGAAACTTCAATCCATATTGCTTTGCTTGAGGTTGAAGTAGACAGGTAATAGTTTCCAACCTTTTCTCCAGTAAATCTAATCCCCCGGCTGAAGGTACATCCGGTTGAGCAATGTACTCTAAACCCCGACCCCGCAATTTGCTAACTTTATGCTCTAGGACTAATTGGGCGATTTCCTCAAGCTGCTCTGCAAAACCTAGACATTGCTGTAGTAGCATATTTATCTCACCTATGGGTAAACCCTGACAGGCAAGAAAGAGCAATTGCAGTGCTGATGTTTTTTCTGTTGTCTTTAACCAAGAATTGCGATCCGTTACGGCGAGGTAATCGCGATCTGCGCTTCTCTGCGAGACGCTACGCGAACGCAGCAGCGCTTCGCTATCGCACTCAGCAAACTGCTGAAGCCGGGGATGGCTACTTCCAACCCAGGCATCACAAAACTGCTCCACAACCATCTGCACCTGCTGTTGGTCTGGAAGTGGATTTGACAGTATAGGAATAAAAGGCTGTAATTCTAGAGGTAGTTGAATGTAAGTTTCCAATAACACCCAGTAATGATGTTGTTGACTCCAGAGAGCTTGATGACAGGCATTAAGTAATTGATAGCTACATTTTTGACTTATTTTGCTAGCATCACCCTCATTTAGCATTCCCTCCAGTAAATAAATACCCGATTGATATTCCTCCAGAAGATACTGAATAATGTCCCCGTCTTTACCTCTGTCAGTTGACTGTAAGATGTAGTGACCTTGATGCTGAATTAATTTCTGTAGTCCACAGTAACCAGGATTCCAGACAAAGACTGACAAAGAACGTTCTTCACCCCAATGGTAAAACTGCTGTAAAATCTGCATTCTGTCAGGCGTATGATACTCCACAGCCACAATTGGAGTATTTTGGTTAGCTAGAGCAGGCCAGTCTGTCAACTTCATAAACCTGAATTTAACAACTTACTTTCTCCTTGTAGAGCAAATTTATTACTGATGCTTTAGCCACAAGGATAATTATTACTAACAGGTTGGCTATATTTATTGTGTGAAAAAGAGCGATGGCTACGCCCGCCGCAGGCATCGCCTCCAGTACAGTGTTAATTTCGGAAACTGCTCCTAGTCCGCTTCTTTATCTCTTAAAAGCATAAATTTGTCGCAGCAAAGACAGGTTTGAAATCGCAAAAAAATGAAATTGAAATGAAATGGATGTGAAAGCCGCGATTGCGGCAAGGAGGTGAAAAATTTACTTCATTAAAGGAAGCTGTAAAATGGCTATCGCTAAAGCTAGAACCAATAACAATCGCAACGCAGCTAATGCTAAAACATCTGCCAAAACCAATGGCACATCCGCTACAACTAAATCAAAGGTAGCGAATGCTTCACCACAAGAAGAGGCATTAGCATTATTGAAGGAATTGCGGAACCTAATCTTCAAAGAATATGGCGTTAAATTACAACTACGCGATTCCCGTGTTTCCACAAAAATCGGTCATGCAGCCCGTGAAAAACTCGGACTTGATATTGCTGCTCAGGTCAAAAAGAAAGGTGGTAACAAAAAGTTTGATTGGCAAAAATGGAATACCAAATTATTTACTAAATTGTTTGGACAACCAGATGCACTCAAATATGCACCAGAAGTAGTAGCAATTTTCATGAGTATGCTGTACGACACTATCAGCACTGACCCAGAGCAAGCAATAGCAGATTTAGTGGAATTCAACCGCGCATCTCTGGAACGTCGTAATTCTTTCCAGGAACAAGAAGAGGAAGAACTTGACGATTTAGATGACGAACTAGACGAAGACCTGGATGAAGATGAGGAGGATATTGAAGATGAACTCGACGAAGATTTAGATGAAGATGACGAATTAGATGAAGAAGATGAGGACGAGTAAATAACTCCGACTTATTCTCAGTAATTGACAGAATAATAACCCAAAATAACCATGTATTGCCTCAAACAATACAGGTTATTTTTTTGCCGAATAAAGAATTGAAATTGGAGCTAATTGCATCTTTCGATGCTGTTTCTATGAGAAAAATACTAAATATCAAGGAGTAATTCTCATGGTTAACGCTAACGTTCGCAAAACTTCTAAAGCATCACGCAAAATTGAAAGGCATATTCCTGCTTTAGAACGAGTAATGACTTATCAGGAAAAAGTACACCTGATGGTAATTGAAGTATTGCGGGAAGAATCAGGAAGAGAATTAGCAGCAGCAGCCAGATTTAACGGACAAGAGTTTGATTGGGACAAACACAATTGCCAGTTCCGTAAGGACTATGTAAATACACCATTAAAAGAACTGGTGAATTATGCCCGCAAACTTTATGGCTTGAATAATCTTGATGAAATACGAGATAGACGTGCTTCTCATAAAGCTGCTCGGTCTAAACGCATGGACGGACTCAATGGTTTAAGTAGCAACTCTGATGACTTGATAAATGACGATTTTGATCAAGATGAAGATGACGAAGATATAGAAATTGACGATTAATTACAATGCCCTGAATTAGATAATTCAGGGCATTCTATTTCCCGCCCACCCGCATTCAATAAACAGAATTGAAGGCAGCGATTGCTGCTGAATTCAAAAGACTCAAAAGTGAACTCTAACTCAGAAGGCATCTGTCGATGCTATCTATGTGAGATGTAGTAATTCGTTAATCAAAGGATAATCAAATGACTCAAATGACTCGTAATCAGCAACAAACAAAAGCGTTGGATCAAGTAATAGGTTATCAGGATAAAGTACGATTAATGGTACTGGAAGTTTTACGTGAGGAATCAGGTAGAGAACTTGCTGCTCAAGCACGTTTTAATCAGCAAGAATTTGATTGGAACGAACATAACATTCAGTTTCGCCAGGATTATAGCGAAACTCCCATCAATGAACTACTAGCATACGCCAAACGTCTGTATGGACTGAAAGATTTGGATGCAGTACGGGAGCGGCGCAAAGCTCATAAACAACAACGTACAGCTAGATGGGCTGAAGCTTCATAATTACCTGCTGGCTCTCACAGCAGCCCCACTAAAATGTGGGGTAACTTTTTTGCCCACCCACCCTCAACCGTAAAAGCTTTATTTTACCGAAGATGCAGCTTCGCACCCCACCCCGCCAAATGTTGTAATTGTCTGACTAGAAAGTTTACTAGTCATTAACTCATTAATCTGCTGGTTTGAAAGTTGAGTTGGCTTGACTTCGACTGTGGGTGCAGTTTCTCCCCTGTTGACTTGAATAATGGAATTAGCCCAATAAAACTGCTGCTGGTTAGGTTGGGAATAAACAGGATAACAGCCTTTTGAGGCGATCGCTAATTTATGCTCTACGCTAGAAACTGATGGCAGAGAAATACCAGCACGAACTAATTTTGCCTCTCCTATTGGGCCCCACAAACGTAATTGTTGATTGACACAACGTTTTCCATCCTTGAGAGGGGCAATAATGTTGCCACAAACTTTAACATTCACATCATACATCGGCGGATAATCAGGCACAGTTTGAGCTTGAGCTTGAGTCGTATTCCTCTCATCCTTGCCACTGACATTTACAGTAGTAGGGGTACAAGCTGTAACTATACCTCCTATTACCAGCAGCCAAAGCCAGTTAACTTTGCAGGTAAACATCTGCTGAATCCTCTTCTACGATTGAGAAATTGACAACTAATTTTTTAACTTAAACCTCGTTCATTTTGAAACCTGGAGTTTTTAATGAGAGTGTATTATTCTTTTGTGGCTTGAGTTCTGAGCTTTACTCTAATTCCAAAAAACTATGGTTTTCAAGGTAGACGCGGTTTAGATACAAACTGGCGCTGATTGCTAGGTGATGTCCATAACGTGCAGAACCCGGATGAGGCTTTTCTGCTACTTGCTCCAATTTCCAGTGTTACCCCCAAACGCTTGACATCCTTAGCACAAGTAAGTTGACCGTTTTGGTCACGACTCAGCAAATCTTGGTTCCATTGCATTAGGTTGTGAGCAAACTTACCTTCATTACTGGTTGCCCATTCCAAAGCATTGGCTTGGGCTTGGGTCAGTTGGCGTGGCCCAGCAGGATCTAGATGACTGGATTGATACCAGGACATTCCACCTACACTTACCAGTCCGCCTACTCCAGCTGCAATTAATAGCAGTATTCCCGCAGCAATTAGAGAGGGAACTGAATGAATAGCACGCTCAAATTCAGTACGCCTAATTAATCCTGTTACAGCCTGAGCGATCGCTTTTTGCTGACCTTTTACTGCTGCCTTTTCATATGTCTGGAGATGGTCATAAAGCTGCGTTTGCCACAGGTCAAACATTGCTTCCATTTCTTTGGGATTGTCTTCCAACAGCACTTGTAGCCTACCAGTAGCAATCATCATCAGAAATGCTGGGTCATCAGGGTCAAGTCCGGTTTGGACTACTATTTCCCAAACCCTAGCTTTAAATGAATCATCTTTACCTCGAATGGCTAAATCTAGTAAAGTTGGGTAAGGAATTTGGCTCAGTCCTTTGCCTCTAGCAGCTACTGAATCCAAAAACTCATCGTCTAAATCGAGTTCTTCAGTGTGAGAATTACTCATATCTGTATTTGCTTTTAGCTAATTCGCGCCCTCGTCCACTACGCTCATTTGGTAATTTTATTTGATGGTGGGAGATGTCACCGAAATAGTGCTGAGTGCTGAGTAACGAGTCCTGAGTAAAAAAGTAAAATTAATTGCACAGGCTAAACCCCCCACTATCCATATACACCACTCCTGAATTAGATTACTTCTTGGTAGCAACCTTGCCGTTGACATTAGCATCATCAACTTTTTCTGTTGGAGCAGTAATTGAAGCTGCTGGAAGGTTCCAAATTTTAGCTTTCTCAATTTCCTCAGAAGCTCTTTTGAGAAAACTGTGTAATCGCTGCTTACCCAATACACCTAACTCTCCATAATCTCTAGCCGCAGAAAAATTTATTTGATTGGCATCGAGGATATCCCGCTCTCGATAGCTGAACTTGGGAAAATTGATGACAGCTACTTTATGAGCTTTGATTAAATCCTGTAAATTCTTACGTCCATCTACATGTTTCCAGTCATCGCATAAACCATAATTGCGTACAAATATATGCTTAATCTTATTCTCAAAGCGTTCGAGAGATTGCATAAATAATTGAACGCTGTCATATCCACCACTACAAACAAACCACTTATATATTTTGACCTTATTTTTCCCAGTAATTTCTAGGATTTGATTACGCTCAATCCAATCAGTTACTGCTGGGTATACTTGAGCAGGTAAATTGACAATGACAGAAGTTGTTAGTGCTAAATTAAAAATTTCATCAGCATCGTAAGCTTTACGCTCTGATTCGCTAAAAACTGCTGTTTTATGATTATCTGGGTAAAATGCGCCCACATCTGGATTACTTTGGTCTGCTTCTACCAATTCATAAGAGAGTTTATTGTCAATGCAGTATTGCACCATAACCCGTGCAAACAAAGACTTGCCAACTCCACCTTTTTCACCATCCATGAAGTGAATTGCTGCCATCTTAAATCTCCTTTCTGATTTGACTAAATGTGCATTAATAAATACTTAAATATTCTCAAACATATCGTCTGTTTCATCATAGAAAGACCCCTCACCAGGAATGAAGGAATCAGAATCTATTTTGTGTTTTGGCTGATTATCACTATTACTACTGCCTTTACTTTTAGCTTGAGCGCTAGTATTACGCTCATTTTCATCATCAATACCACCGCTATTACCAATTTCTAGACCGAACATAGTAGCAAGCATTTGAGGATTGGCCATAGTGCTGAGAGGTGTAGGCAAAACATCACTTGATTTATGTGGTAATCCTAGTTCCATTTGCAAATAAGCCAAATGTTGCTCCAGGGCATGACAACAAATTAACCCTACCTGACGCACCTCTTTATCACTAATTTCTACATCCGCATTTGCTTGAGCTTGATATGCTAAAGGCAACCAACACATTCGTAATGCCTGTAATACCATCTCTTTGCTAGTACTGACTCCATTTCCTTTTTGCAAATATATAATTAGCTTTGCATCAACAGTATTTGAGTAAGCACGAAGCCGAAGAGTCAAATTTTTATATTGTCTTTGTCTGTTAGTATCAGTTCCTTCAGACAGCCTACGACTACCGTTACTACTGGGCTGTCTATTATTGTCATTATTTTTGGGTTGTTTTTTATTTGTAGTCATGCTACCTTCTCGATTTGCGCTCTAAACCGCATAAACAAACCAAACGCATCAATCAACCTAAACGACAAAGCTTCCTGCTCTCGGAAAGTACGGCAATAATCATTACTTTTATCCTTGAATACTTCTTGTACCTGTTGCTGTAAGTCAGCACCCCAATAAGTTGAAATTTCTTGAAAGCAGTCTTGTAACTCTTGCTCTAAGTACAATGCTGCGCCACCACTCAAAATCACCTCGTTCACCGCAGGTAAAGTTGATTCCAGCCAATCGTAAAGCCTAGACCAATACTCAGTTTTAGCAGTAGCAATGGCATTAACAATCATCTGCAATTCATAGTCAATATTTTTAGGTTCTCTACTTTTGACTAGAGTGCGAATTGCTTGGTTATCAGCCGTGATATCTGAACCGGCTGCATAGATGGCAGAGGTTAAAGCAGTGGCATCCTGTCCAGATGTGCGCTCAATTACTCGCTTTACCATTTGGTGAAAGCCCAGCCCATTAGTGTAACCCGCCGTCATCTTGCCCCGTTCAAATAATAGAAGACTGGTATTGCGATGACCGAACATTAGCACTGCAATGGTTTGGGCATTGAACCATTCTTTACCATTCTGGCGTTGGCGAATCATTGCTAATCCTGCACCTTCGGGTAAGCACTCGAATCGCTCCAGTTTCACCCGCAACCTTTGACCCCGAAACCTAAAATCCTTGAGTGCAGACTGCAATTGTTGCTCAAATGCTTGGCGGTTTTGATATTCACCATAGGGCAGTAGTGAAGTAAGTGATAGTGAAAACCTGTTAGGCAATTTGTTGTGTTGAGCGATCGCACCAATAACCGCTAGGGCTTTGTGAATTGAGGTTTCGTACTTGAGCTTATCGAGTCTGGCAGATGCTGAAAACTGCCGTGCCAGGAATCCAACTACCGTACATTGTGTATCACCATCCGCAGAACTTGACACCCAAGCTTCATCTGCTGGTTTAGGAGATTCCAAACCCTTGCGACTCGACATATAAGCGTCAATCGAACTTTGAGGCAACTTCAGCATTTCTGGTTCCATTGTCATCAAACATGGTTTGCCTTCAGTTGCTAGTTCGTAAACAATCTTGGTCAAGGAAGCACCAGGGTCAAAACTGACTATCAAGTTTGACATTGACTGTGGTTCACCTAAAAGCTTTCCTTTAAGTTAAGTGCAAATAGAAATCATGCCAATCTACCCACTGACCATTTTTATAAGGCGAAAAATTAGCTCATTGGTTATTTTTTTGCTGCATTTTCTCAAGTAGTTATCTTTATGCTATTGAATTCGATTCAAAAATACGCCACTCAAATGCCAATTCAACGCCACTTAAGCGTCACTTGAGCGCCAATTCAATCCCAATTGAGCGCCAATTCAACGCCACTGCATACATTATGTATATATTGTTCTTATCAAGAACTAAGCTTATTGACAATAAAATGGTCAAAAAATGCCAATTCAGTGCCGCTTAAATGCCAACTCAATGCCACTGATGTTTTTAATTTGAGTAGCCCAAAAAAACCTTTGGTGAGTAGCAAGCTATGTTGCTGTCCGGACATTTTTTCTGGGGAGAAAAAACGCACCCCCCAGGTGCGGCAACAAACTTGCCCTCCTTTCACGGTTCCCCTACCTAAGTAGGTCAACCACCGTGACAGAGGGGAAGATGATACGAAAATTCTCTCTAGGAGTTCAGCCTGGAAAATTTCTGCAAGGTTTGGGCGGATTAGCTTTTTAATTGCACGATGGGCTACGCCTTGCCGTAGGCGATCGCATTTCATTATCTCGCATCGCATCTTGGCATCGAACCAGAATCGTAAGTAACCGCTTGGTCAATGACAAATGATAGTGCAGTCGTCAAACTTAAAACAGCTAATGACTAATGCATCAATAATGCGACAGAAACGCTCACACAGGATAGACATTAGACTGACTTTGGCAGAATACGAGAAAGCACAGCTAATGGCAGATGAAAATAATCTCACTATGAGTGAGTTGTTTCGTGCCAAAACTCTGAAAAATAGATTGCCCAGGCGTGTCACCAAAGTAGCAGGCCAAACTTACTGGGAGTTGGGGAAAATAGGCAATAACCTCAACCAAATAGCTAAAGCAATCAATACTTCAGTACTCATGGGAGAACCTGTGGTCGTAGATAGAGCATTGTTGTCACAGGTAAGAGATTTGGTGAAACAGGTGCGGCGAGAGATTGCTGAAATTGATTTAATCACTGATTTGCAAGATGAAGGATGATTGGTAAGCACATCAAAGGTAAAAGTTTTCGGGGACTGCTAAACTACCTCTTTGGCAAAGATGGAGCAAGACAAATCGGTGGGAATATGGAAGGAACAAACCCACGCGAATTAGCAGCTGAATTTGGTATATCTCGAAGATTAAACCCAAAGGTGAGCAGGGCTGTTTATCACGCTTCTCTCAGTTTGGCCCACAAAGAGAGTTTAGATGATGATACTTGGGATGAAATCGCCCAGAAGTATCTTCAAGCAATGGGTTTTGATATGAACCAATATGTCGTAGTGCGGCATACTGACCGGACTCATGAACACATACATATTGCTGCCAGTCGCATTCAATTAGATGGCACTACAGTTTCTGATAGCTGGGACGATCACAGAAGTGAAGTGGTAATTCGTAAGTTGGAGCAGGAATACAATTTGCAATCGGTGCAACCAAGTTGGGAAAAAGATAAGCACAGTCCAACTACTGGCGAACGTAGGCAACTTGCCAGAACTGGAGAGGAAAGCGTTAGGGTCAAACTTCAGCGATCGCTCGACCAAGCAACACACGACCATCCCACTATGCCAGAGTTAATAGAGCGAACGCAACAACAAGGTATTAATGTCCGTGTTGGTTATACTCGCACAGGCATTGTCAAAGGCATTAGTTACCAACTTGATGGTGTGGCTTTTAGTGGTACGCATCTTGGTAAAGCATATACCTTTCCTGGTTTACAAAAGCATCGAGGTGTAAACTACAGTCCCAAGCGGGATGACAAACGCATCCAGAAACTCATGGAACAAGCAGTTGAAAATCCCACACCAGCAGTACCTCCAAAACAGGATGACAAACGTATCCAGAAACTTATGGAGCAAACTGTTGAAAGTCCCACGCCAGCAATTACTCAAACAAACTCCTTGCCTATAACAGAACCAACAAACTGGGAGCAAATACGCCTAAACTTAAGCCAGCAGTACAATTTACCCAATTCTCTGCTCACAGAACTGTATGAAAAGGGTTGGCTCTATGCAAGTCAAACAGGTCAAGCAATATTTGTGGAACGCACGCTCGATGATCTTCCAACTCTTGCCAAGCAGCTAGAACCAACAGGTAACTTCACCGCTATTCCCCTGAACTCTGAAGCGAGGAAAAATGGTAGTTTTTGGATTGCTACAGATGCCACAGTAGAAAGAGCAGTGCTACTAAGTGACCCGATTGAAGTTCTCTCTGTCATTGCCTTAGAATCAACTGTTGACAAAGAAAAGCGCAAACCTACATTATATTGGAGTGTAGGCGATAGTGACCAATTACCTCTAGAATTTTTGCGAGCGATCGATACAGTGGTCATCGCTTTTAAAGATAATGAGAAAGTTGAGGACTTGATAGCTGAGATACTGGCTGAACTACCTCAAGCCAAAAAAGTTTCTCCCGGTGAAGCTGGTTGGAATGGGATGCTAACTAAGAATCACTCGCAACCCAACCAAAGCCGAGTACCAGAGCTTCAAGGTTGGGAACTTTGAGGTTATCCCTACATTCAATTTCGTGGTGGACAACCTGGGTTTTTGAAAGCTGTAGATGAAAAGACTTTAGGATTTGCTGATTTCAAAGGCAATGTTCAATATGTTACCGTTGGTAATCTTGACGAAAATGACAAAGCTTTTTTGTTTTTAATGGATTATCGCCATCGCCGACGGTTGAAAATTTGGGGGCGGGCTATGTATGTAGAAGATGATAGCGAACTAATTGAAAGCCTGAAACTTCCTAACTATGAAGCAGAAGTGGAACGAGTGATTGTGTTTCACATTGAAGCTTGGAATTGGAACTGTCCACAGCACATTCCTATTCGCTATTCTGAACAAGAAGTGGCGGCATTGCAAGCGAGAATAACTGAACTAGAGGAACTTGTTGCTAAGAAGCAGCAAATCTAATTTTTCTGAGTGAGCCAAGCCAATCAAAGGTTTCAGGCGAAAATTTATGTAAGTCAAATGTGGAAAAGTTAGTTCTAGCGCAGCTAACGCCACTTAGAGAGGGATAAACTCTCTAGGCGTAACTGCCATGACCTTCAATTCCAGAGAAACAACGATTAAATTTCTTAGACAAATAGGCTTTACCATCGGAACCAAAATTTGGCTCAGGATTTCTTGGGACTTGCCCATAGAAATGATACCTAAAAACTGGAATAATTACTGCCGCAATGGTCAATTTGTCTACTCCCACTACATTCTCTGCGGTAAAATCACCCAGCAAGGATTTCAACTCTACTGCTGCACGAAAGGAGGTCGAGACAAACAGGGCAACACCTGCTGGCGACTGACACCTAAACGCTATGCTGATGGTTGGGCATTGGCATTTAAAATGTCATATCTTGGTGCTACAGTCAGTTTTTACCCTAACCAACCAGACAAGGGAATCAGCAATCAGCACGTCAGTCAATGCCAATGTTTGTTCTACGAAATTGATGATTTGCCATTGAGTGAGCAGCGACAAGCTGTAGACTGGCTAAAGGACGAAATGAACTTGGAACCCGCCGCCGTAGTTTATACAGGTGGAAAATCCCTGCACGTTTACTTTAAATGCAGCCATTCCTTGAATCCTGCTGAATGGCTGTACCTCAATCGCCAACTGACGATTATCCAAAACGCAGATCCAGCCATTTGCAACTTAGCTCGTTCCATGAGACTGCCAGGTATGCTTCGCAGACAGGTGGTGGATGGAATATTGAGTGCAACCATCCCCATTACCTTAGAGCATTGGTCAAACTGTCAGTACAATGTGGAAGAACTAGAAACCGCATTTGATTCTACAGCTTTATTTCCCTACGAACTTTCTGAGCAACGTTGGCGCAAGTGGGTGCAACTTCTCACAAGAGCGAAAAATGGAGAAGTTATCGACCCACAAACAGCGTTACTGCAACCTTCTGTGACTGTCTCTCGCTCAACCTTGCATTGCCGACGAGGAACAGTAATACAGGCTACAACCAGAGATAATGGCTTATCTCTTAAACAACTACGCGCTAGCGGAGTGTCTGTTCCTTTGTCTATTTGTTTAACTTTTAGCGATCGCACTTTACTAACTTATGGCGAATCTGAGGGAAACAGAAACAATTCTGGCTACAAATTAGCTCGTAACCTACTGGGTACATCTAATTTACTCACTAGACACGGAATCGCTTATCATCCTGAACCACGCCAACTATTTGACCGATATTGCGATCGCTGTAAACCTCCACTCGAACCAACTGAGGCAGATACAATTTGGCACAGTGCAAATAAAACAACAGCCTTTGCCAGTCGGGACTTTGGCTCAATTGTCATGAGCATTCGTAAGTGGAAGTTACACCGCAAATCAAAAAAGCAATGCGTAAGAAAACCAAAAAGATTAATTAACGAGAGATTGACAAAATCGATGTAATACCATTCCAATTTCTACCCATAATTTACCGTGTACACATATCTTTGTACAGGATTAAAACGGTGTGGGACAACTCCAAAATACTTGTGTGTACACGGTAGCCCTATTCCAGGGAGACTATATGACTATTAAAGATGAGTATTGAAAGTACTATCTCTAGTTTTACTTTGCCATTTTTGGTAAATAAGACTGACGATAATTGTTCTTAGCCATCAGCCTAGCCTCACGCTTTGTCCACTGTTTTTGTAAAGGGACATCAGCCAATCTTTGTAATAATATGAATACACTATCATCTCCAGTCAACCGAGCGATGATTTGAGCGATCGCCTTACAACAACTCCAAGGATGACGTACCACCTGAACTTCTGCAAATCTCACTACACCCCAATTGCGCTCCAAGAAAAAACGGTTACGGATTTTATCGTCATCAACATCAATGCAGTGGTGAGGTTTACCT
>NZ_JAYGHE010000006.1:0-4991 GCF_034931145.1 Nostoc sp. UHCC 0252
TCTATTGATAAAACTTTTCAAAAATATCTGCTGTATTTGGGTACAATTACTAAGTTCTGACTCATTTGTATTAGTAAATACACTGTTATAAGTAAAAATAATTATCATAACTGTGAGTAGTCAGTAAACTAACTACTGATTACAAAACGTCAATTTTAGTTTTCGTCTCAATTCAATATAAAATCTAAAACTTAAAATCATAAATCGACATGGCAAACCTAACTCCTAATTCTAGTTTTAGTTTGACACTGCGCTTGCAGATTCCCAATCGTGTAGGGATGTTAGCGTCAATTACCCAAGCGATCGCAAGCACTGGTGGCAATCTCGGTCAAATTGATCTAATCGAGCAAACCCGCAAAGAGTCCACCCGCGATATTACCGTTGATGCTGCTAGTACCGAACATGCTGAAACCATTGTGCAAGCAGTGAAAGCATTGCCAGACATTAAGTTACTCAGCGTCTACGATCGCACCTTTAATTTGCATCGCGGTGGCAAAATCAGTATTACTAGCAGAATTGCCTTGAAGAGTGTGTCCGATCTAGCAATGGCTTATACGCCCGGAGTTGGTCGAATTTGTACCGCGATCGCTCAAGATCCAGAGGAAGTTTACAAGCTAACCATCAAACAAAACACTGTTGCTATTGTTACCGATGGTAGTGCCGTTTTGGGATTGGGAAATCTCGGCCCAGCTGCTGCTCTGCCAGTTATGGAAGGCAAAGCAATGCTATTTAAGGAATTTGCAGGGCTAGATGCTTTTCCCATTTGTCTCGCCACCCAAAATACAGAAGAAATTATCCAGACAGTTAAGAATATCGCGCCGGTTTTTGGGGGTGTGAATTTAGAGGATATTGCTGCACCTCGCTGCTTTGAAATTGAAAAGAGATTACGGGAAGAGTTAGATATTCCCGTTTTTCATGACGATCAGCACGGTACAGCCATTGTCACCTTAGCAGCATTGTTTAATTCTCTAAAGCTGGTACATAAGTCAATGGCAGAAATTCGCATCGTCATTAACGGTGCTGGAGCAGCAGGAGTAGCGATCGCACGGTTACTTCGGAAAGCTGGGGCAGAAAAAATCTGGATGTGCGATTCTAAAGGGATTATCTCTACTAGTCGTACCGATTTGACAGAAGAAAAACTTGAATTTGCCGTGAAAGCTCAAGGTACATTAGCGGGTGCAATGCAAGGTGCAGATGTATTTATTGGTGTCAGCGCACCAGGAGTTTTGACACCAGAAATGGTGCATTCGATGGCAAAAGATCCAATTGTGTTTGCAATGGCAAATCCCATTCCAGAGATTCAGCCAGAATTAATCAGTCAAGATGTTGCTGTAATCGCTACCGGTCGTAGTGATTACCCCAATCAAATTAATAACGTCCTAGCTTTTCCTGGGGTATTCCGTGGTGCTTTAGATTGTCGGGCAAAAACGATTACTACCACAATGTATTTAGAAGCGGCAAATGCGATCGCTTCTTTAGTTAAGCCTTCAGATTTGGATCGGGAACATATTATTCCTTCAGTCTTTGATGAGCGAGTAGCCAACGCTGTTGCATCTGCTGTACAACAAGCAGCGCGTCAAGAAGGTATCGCTCAGAATTAAGGTAGGGGGCAAGGGGGCAGGGGGCAGGGGGCAGGGAGCAGGGGGCAGGGAGCAGGGAGCAGGGAGCAGGGGGCAGGGAGCAGGGAGCAGGGGGCAGGGAGCAGGGGGCAGGGAGCAGGGAGCAGGGGGCAGGGAGCAGGGGGACAAGGGGACAAGGGGACAAGAGGTGAGAACTTGAAACAAATCTTTCCCCTTGTCCCCAATTCTCCTTGTCCCCAAGTCCTCTTTCCCATTCCCCATTCCCAAAAACTCGTCCCCATTTGGTGATTGGATTATATATATAAATAAAGCAATATCATCTAAAACCCACCATTTTGTCAACTGTTTGCAATGAAATATCAAGCTGGGGACGAGTTTTTACAACACCTGCCGTTAATTTTGGCGGGGCCAATCCTAAAGCATACTGAAACAGAGTCAGTAACAGTATGGGTGGCTTTAAAACAGTCTTGTCAAGTAGAACTCAAGGTTTATGAAACAACAAATAATGGTGAAGCGCTAGGAAATTGCTTATTAGAGGGAGAACGCTCTACCTTTGCTCTGGGTAAAAATCTTCATGTAGTTGCAATAACGGCTCGCTCTCCGGTTGGATCTCGCTTAACTAGCGATCGCCTCTATGCTTATGACCTCCAGTTTACTATTGCTGACCAAACCCAGCAAATGCAACAAGCATTATGCTCAAACTCTTTACCTACAGTCAGCGTCAGCTACTTCGATCATCAAAAACCAACCTTTGTTTTGCCGCCAAACCGTCTGCAAGATTTACAAATTGTCCATGCTTCCTGCCGTAAACCTCATGGTCATGGGTTTGATGCACTGCCCATTCTTGACAGTTTAATTGAGGCTTCAGCGAATCAACCGCAACATCGCCCCCACCAGCTATTTATGACTGGAGATCAAATTTATGGTGACGATGTAGCAGAACCATCTTTGTGGGTTGCCACTACTCTTGGTGATGCCCTCTTGGGTTGGGAAGAACAACTTCCTCTAGATGGAGTTTACTGTACTCCTGGGCAACTATCCCCTAGAAAGCGGTCTGATGTTGCAACAAATCAAGCTGGCTTGACCGCAGGACTACATAATAAATCGGAGAAAGTTAACAGTCATCTTTTGAGCCTGGGTGAATATTACGCTACTTATTTACTAGCTTGGTCGCCAGTGTGCTGGCCGACGGCATTTCCCCAAGGACATGAAGTAATGCGCGATCGCCATGCTATCAAAGACTGGAACAAAGCAGTCCGGCATCTGCGCCAATTTATCTACACCCTTTGGAAAGTGCGTCGCGCCCTTGCCAACATTCCCATGTACACCATCTTTGATGACCATGATGTTAGTGATGACTGGAACTTAAACCAAGCTTGGTGTTTGCGAGTACTGGGACATCCTTTAGGGCGAAGGATAGTTCAAAATGCTTTGTTAGCTTACACAGTGTTTCAAGGGTGGGGCAATACACCAGAACAATTTACAGAAGGTAAATCCGGTGAAAAGCTGTTGGCGGCTGCACAAGCTTGGTCAGCATCCCTTGGGATGGATAGAGAAGCTAATGAGGCGATCGCTTGTTATTTAGGTATGCCAGCCAATGATCCCGCCACAGGCTTACCAATTCTAGTTCGAGACGGTTCGGTATTCATTCTTGAGCGAGATCCTGAAGCACTGACTTGGCACTACACAGTTAAAAGCGATTGCCATGAAGTAATTGTCCTTGATACACGCACTTGGCGGGGTTATCCAGCCGATCAAAAACCAATTGCACCACCAATGCTCTTGTGTCCAAAAGCCTTTGAGCAACAACTAGTTTTACCTTTACAAAAAGTAGTTGAAGAAACTCAAATTCAAACTACATTTGTGGTTGCGCCCACGAATGTATTTGGAATGCAAGTCATTGATTGGGTTCACCATTGGAACTTAAAACAAGAGAAAGTTTTTTCAACTGATGTTGGAGATGCTTGGAACATTAACATGGAAGCACTAGCGAAATTTCTAACCACCTTGTTTGAAGAACGTCAACAAATAATTATTCTCTCTGGAGATATTCACTACAGTTCTGTTGCTCACTTGTCTTATGCACGCACCCATTCTAAATTGCAATCTGTTTTAGTGCAGTTGACCGCTAGTGCGTTGAAGAATGAAGAGATTTTGACACGGCTGATTCATACACGATTGAAAGATTGGCTATTACCAGAAAAAGTGCGACATTGGATCGGGTGGAGTGAGCCACCCAATATGGTAGAAACTTCTGCAAAAAAATTACACCATAATCCCCAGATGCTGGCTGATTCTGACTGGCATTGTGTATTAGAGTGGATACCTCGAAACAGCGTTCAAGCTTCTCGCTTCAAAGCAGATATATCATCATTAATAGCTCCCTGGAAACGAGCCGAAAATGCTAAATGGAAATGGTTACAACCCTTGATGGTTTGGAAATCTCGTTGGTTTCAGGACGGGCGAGAAGTCGTTGGATTGAATAACTTAGGTTTGGTTCACTTTGAGTTCGCAGACGAGAGTAATTCTGATAAAATTATTCAAGATTTGTACTGGTTTTCTTCTTGGTATCCAACTCAAGTTGTTTACAGCCGTTTTAGGAGTGAGTTAACGCCTAATAAGTCATTGTTACGATAACCCTGGAAGATCCCCCCAAGCCTTAAAAAGGGGGGCTTTAATAAAAAGGCTTGCTCTAGTTCTCTCCTTTTTAAGGAGGGTTAGGGAGGATCAAGTCTTAAGTAAAGCAAGCGTATTGATTTTGGTTGTATATGTGGGCACTCTAGATTTGAGAAACTTACTGGAGAGTGATTTCTATGTCTACGACCCCAATTAGTGCAACATTGGCGCAAAAAGATAGAGATGCTGTGTTGCAAGCCATTACCACCATTAAAGAAAAGCTACCATTTTTGGTTGATTTGAGTGCCGACGATCGCAAGACTTTACCCAAGATGGGAGATAAGAGTCGGGCCTTTGTCAGCAAAGCGTTAGAAGTAGCGGCGCAGAATCCAGAGTTTTTACCGCGATCGTTCGACTTGGAAGAGATGCGGAAGGACGTACAATTATTTGAAGCGTTGTATCCGGTGTTGTTGTCGTTGACTCAGTTACAAGAGTTGGTAGATGATACATCTCTTGCAGTCGGTAGTGAAGCTTATGCAGCCGCGTTACAGGTGTATAACTACGCAAAAGCCAGTGGACAGGGTGCGGGTTTAGATGCAGTGGTTGTGGAAATGGGACAACGATTTGCTCGTAAACCTGGAAAATCCAAGTCTCAAAAAGCAGCGTTGTAAAAAATAGCTTGGTACTTGCACTTAAAAGGTGCAACGTTGAAGCTCAGAATTTGAATGTTGGAGTTAAAAGCACGACATTTCGACTTCTGAGCTTCATTTTTTGAGTTCAGAGGCTCAATGGTCG
>NZ_JAYGHE010000006.1:5208-20694 GCF_034931145.1 Nostoc sp. UHCC 0252
AGCAAAAAGGTTGAACTTCCGAGTTCAGATACTCAATTTTGGTGTTCTAATCAGTAAAAGCTGAGAATGTATGGAGCCAATTCAATAGAATTATCCCAACACGGCATATATTCACGTCATATAGTATTGTGGAAGTCAGGAAACCCAAGCGAATTTTGACTTTGCCGAGAAACAAAAGTTTTTCTTTTGGCGGGAGGGTTAGAAAATGAGTGATTTACAAACCCAGTTACCGACAGATACATGGATTTGTGCTTCTTGGCAGGAGTATGAACAAGCGATCGCTATTTTAGAAGAAGCTTTACGTCGAAGTCGTGAAATCAATCAATCTGAAGTTGGAGCTTGGTTATTGAGCCAGTTTCAGCAAAAGGAGGCTTGAGCATTGTTAAAAGTACACGTTTACCACAACTAACAATCTCAAAACGAATTCGCAAGCAACACCTACAAAAATTTGTCAGCAGCCGATAAACGCAAATGCAGCTAGCTCCACTGTTCCCAATTGTCTATCGTATTCTCCAACCGAGTTTTCCCAATTGTCTTTGGGGTGGAAATCCTCATGCTAAAGCGATCGCGCTAACTTTTGATGATGGGCCACATCCTCAATACACATCCGAAGTTTTGGCAGTATTAGACCGTTACCAGATTACAGCTAGTTTTTTTTGGTTGGGTGTTTGCGTCAACCGTTCACCAGCGATCGCCAAAGCTGTTAGCGATCGCGGACACTGGATCGGATTACATGGCTACGATCATCGCTCTTTTCCCCTACTTTCCCCAAATGACCTAAAGGACAGTTTAGAGAAAACCCAAGCTGTCATCTACAATGCTTGCAATTTGCAACCTGAACAAGTGCGAGATGTCCGTCCTCCAAATGGTTTTTTTACACCTGCTACTTTAAAATTGTTTTTGCAGTGGAATTACCGCCCAGTTATGTGGAGCGTTGTACCAGAAGACTGGGTACAACCAGGTGTCAACACTGTAGTGGAGCGAGTTATACAACAGGTAAAAAATGGTTCGTTGATTGTCTTGCATGACGGTGTTTGCGGTGGACAAGATGTTGCTGCCAT
Organism: Nostoc sp. UHCC 0252; assembly: GCF_034931145.1. NCBI lineage: Bacteria > Bacillati > Cyanobacteriota > Cyanophyceae > Nostocales > Nostocaceae > Nostoc > Nostoc sp. UHCC 0252. The sequence continues at coordinate 6,270 of NZ_JAYGHE010000006.1, forward strand.
AATTCAAATTCTCATTCCGCAACTGCTCCAACAAGGCTATGAGTTTGTGACCGTTGATGCTTTGTGGCATCAAGCTAAGACTAATTGAAGTTATACATTAATACGGTTCAGTTAGTGCCAAAAACCTTGAAATGTGTAGGTTGGGTTGAGGAACGAAACCCAACATTTTCGGGGCTTTGTTGGGTTGCGCTTTTCTTAACCCAGGCGTATTGAGTTATACATGAAAATAACCCCAAAAGCTGGGGTTATTTTCATAAAATGATTGTGATTTGAAATTAACTAAACAACAGCAGATACTTGCTGCTTAAAGAAAGCTGCCAAAACTCTCTCTGCTATTTGATGGCTAGTTAAACCTAGTTCTGTTTTAGATTCATTGGGTTCAGCATGATCCACCAACACATCTGGGACACCGAATCGCTTGACAGGAACTAGAATATCTGCATCTATTAAAGCTTCTGCGATCGCACTACCAAAGCCACCCATCACACAACCTTCTTCTAAGGTGATGACACGGCCGATTTTCTTAGCCAAAGGCAAAATCAATTCGGTATCCAAAGGCTTAACAAAACGGGCATTAATTACAGTTGCTTCAATCCCATGTTCGCTGAGAATTTCCGCAGCTTGCATTCCTGGATAGACCATTGTGCCATAAGCGACGATTAACACATCATCGCCGGTGCGGAGAATTTCGCCTTTACCGATTTCCAAAGGTTCCCAACCTTCCTCCATTAAAGGAACACCGTAGCCATTGCCACGAGGATAGCGCATGGCGATCGGGCCGCTGGTATGGTTAATGCCAGTTACTACCATGCGTTGCAATTCTGCTTCGTCTTTGGGAGCCATCATTACCATATTGGGAATGCAACGCAGATAAGCAATGTCATACATGCCTTGGTGGGTGGGGCCATCAGATCCTACAATTCCTGCCCTATCTAAGCAGAAGAATACTGGCAGGTTTTGGATGCAGACATCATGAATTATCTGGTCATAAGCGCGTTGTAGGAAAGTAGAATAAATGGCGGCTACGGGACGCATCCCTTGAGTTGCCAGACCTGCTGCAAGGGTAATTGCGTGTTGTTCGGCAATGCCAACATCAACATATTGATTGGGTAGTTTGGCTTGAAGTTTATCTAAACCTGTCCCCGTTGCCATAGCCGCAGTAATCCCAACGATTTTGGGGTTTTGTTCGGCAAGTTTCACCAAAGTGTGAGAAAAGACTTTGGCATAAGCCGGGGGTTTGGGTTTAGTGGAAGGAATAGCTTTGCCAGTTGCAACATTAAAAGGGCTTTGGGCGTGGTAGCCAACTTGATCTAGTTCGGCAATTTCATAACCTTTGCCCTTGACGGTGGCTACATGTACCAAAACTGGGCCTTGTATTTGATGTGCTTGTTGGAAAGTGGCAATCAATTCTTCGAGATTATGCCCATCTACTGGCCCAATGTAGGTAAAGCCGAGTTCTTCAAAAACTGCCCCTACCTTGGGAACAGCCAAGCGTTTCATGCTTTCTTTGATGCGTCCGAGTTCGGGAGACAGGGATTCGCCTACGAAAGGAATTTGTTTAAATTGTTCCTCAAGATTATCTTTGATAAATTGCACCGGTTGGCTGAGGCGCATTTTGTTGAGATAGCGGGGAATCGCGCCGACGTTGCGAGATATGGACATGTCGTTGTCGTTGAGAACAACCAACAGATTAGTTTTTGGCATGTGTCCCGCGTGGTTGATAGCTTCTAAAGCCATACCTCCAGTCAGCGCCCCATCCCCAATAACGGCGACGGCTTTAAATTTTTCGCCTTTCAAGTCTCGCGCTAAAGCCATTCCCAATGCTGCTGAAATACTTGTAGAAGCATGTCCAGCCCCAAAGTGGTCAAATTTGTTTTCACAGAGTTTGAGATAACCTGCAACTCCGTCCTTTTGTCTGAGGGTGTGAAAGCGATCGTAACGTCCTGTAAGGAGTTTGTGGGGATAAGCTTGGTGTCCGACATCCCAAATTACTTTATCCCGATCTAAGTCAAGTGTCTGGTAAAGTCCTAGTGTTAATTCTACAACACCCAACCCTGGCCCCAAGTGTCCACCATTAACTGCTACGGTTTGGAGATGCTTATCTCGAATCTGACGGGCGATCTGTTGCAGTTGGCGAACAGATAAACCGTGCAACTGATTAGGATGGGTGATTTCGCTCAGATGCATATTATAGGGTTATCCTCTCTAATTTCTAGTTTCGGTATTTTGATTTTCCCACGGTGGGGTTGTCCACATAATCACACTCTTACATTGTTACTAAGTTGTAGCGGAAAGTATAACTTCGTAATTAATAATGGTGGAAAATTTGTTAACCATTAACAATTCGTCAAATGATTTGGCAATTAGTTAAAGTCACAACACATTTGTCAATAAGTAATGACACTTAAATACAGTCTTGTAATTGTATATAAAATTAAGCTTTCAAAAGTGTTTTACGTATTTTTCTTCACTCGATAGCTTACTTTTGCTTTTTTGAGCAATTATAAAAGAAATTTAAATATCTTATTTTTAACTATATATTCAGGATAATTGCTGGCAATTATTTTTTCTCTTATTCAGTAACAGCAGCTAATTTGGCCTGCGATCGCAGTTCATCTAGTTGTAATAAAAAATACTCTAATAATCTTCCTCAACAACAAGATCCCCGACTTCTTTGAGAAGCCGGGGATCTAAGCCTTTAGATTTGAAAAAAATCAAATAGGATTACTATTGACCAAAAGCATCCTTAATGTTTTCAACAGTACGTTCAACAACATTCTTTGTGTTGTCTACTGCTTCCTTAGTCCGAGATGCATCTTCATTTGCTCTTTTCTGAATTGTAGCGGCATCTCTCTTGGCTTTGCGTTCAGCAAAACTACCACTGTCTGTTGCTTGGTCAACTTTACTGGCGTTGCTCTTAGCAGCATCTTTAACTTTATCTTTCGTATCGTCGATGAAATTTTTGGCTCGTCCTGCATCTTTACTGGTTTTTTCTTGAACTTTATCGCCTGCGTCTGATGATGCGATCAAGGTTGCAGCAGGATCAGCCATTGCTGAGGTGTTCGAGAAAAATGCACCTTGCCAAACGAAAGCGATCGCTAACATACAAAACAGTGCTGTAGCCATCCAGCGTTTTACCGTAGAAAGCTGCTTTGTAACATAATTCAGTTTCATAGAATACGATCTCATGTGATTTAGTATACTATTTCTACTTTATTTAGCTTATTTACCATATCGATCCCCAGATAGAACTTCTTGCATCATTAGTTATGAAATGAGTTCACTATTTTGATAGATTGAATTTTGTAAAAAAATTTTTGTTGGTAATTAAAGGTTAATTAAACAGATTAAAGATTGTAGACAAAAGCGATCGCCTTTGGGAAAAGTTAGCGATCGCTTCCAACAGGCGGTTACGCCATCGCAACTGACTTTTTACGGTTGGGACGCTTACGTTCTGATTTTTTCTTTAGTCCAATTGCTTGAGCTTGATCGCTATCCGATCCATATTGTCCGCGTACAACTTCTTTCATGGCTAATACAGCATTATGAAATTCCCATTCTGCTAATCGCGCACCATCAGCAGCAGCACGGGATAAAGCTAGTTTCTCAATTGCAGCCTGTTGCTGCGCCAACATAGTTTGATAAGCTTGCTGCAAATGTACTACAGACGCATCGGCACGGGTTGTATTGTATGTGGTGATAGTTTGCAAACCGTGCAATGAGTTTATGTCTTGACTAATTAATTGAGAAGACAAACGGCGTGTTTTATCTTGGGCAGGCATATATGGATGCTAGTATAAAGTACATTTTTAATGTGCCCATTAAAACAATAAAACTAACAGCAAGGGTAATACGGTTCGGATAAGATCCCCCCGCCTGCGGCGACCCCCTTAAAAAGGGCGTAAAGAAATGATTTTTAAATAGAACAAAGTTAGAGGAAGGGTGAATTAATTTTTGCAGGTTGAAACAATAGCATTGTGAGCCGAGACAATCGCATTGCGAGCCGAAACAATCGCATTGCGAGCCGAAACAATCGCATTGTTAGTCGAAACAATCGCATTGTCGGTTGAAACAATTGGCATTAGCCAAAGGGCATAGTTTTTTTTTAAGTTACTGGCGAAATGCTTGGGTAAAAATGAGTTTTGCTTGGGAGCGAATGAAACCAGAAAGGTATCAGTGGTAGCATAGCCGATACATGAACTTTTCCCAGAGACAACACTAAGAAAGGATCACAGTGACATCAATTGTTGGAGGCGCTGTGGTTCCTCTCCTAGCCAATCTGGATTTTGGGCAGTGCTATCGAAAATTGATGAGGTTTTGAAAGGCTCAAACTCGCCGCGTGATGCTGCTTCTGCTGTTTTTGCTAAAAGCGATCGCACTTGCTCGTCATTCATTGGCTGGAAAGTCCGCACGGCTTCAAAAGCTTGGTCTAGAATCTCCATGCTGTCAATTCCAGTAATCACAACCGACGTGGGCAGATTCAAAGCATAATGTAAACACTCAATTGGCGTTACAGTATTTGACCGTAAAAGAATACCGTTTGCCAAGCTTTTCATTCCCAGAACGCCGATGTTTTGTTTAACAAGTTCTGGCAAAACCAGCTTTGCAAAACTCCGGTAGTGAGCATCCATGACGTTGAGGGGCATCTGCACTGTATCGAATTTAAACCCGTTAGTGGCTGCAACTTCCAGCATGTGGAGATGAACATAAGGGTCTTTGTGACCAGTGAAACCAATATATCGGAGTTTGCCGGCTTGTTTCGCTTCAAGAAAAGCAGCATTCGCTCCTTCTTCGTCAAAAACTCGATGGGGATCTTCGTGTCGAAGGATTTCGTGGTGCTGAACGAGATCGATGCAATCGACTTGCAGGCGTTGAAGTGATTCGTCTAGCTGTCTTGCTGCTTCCTTTTTAGAACGACCATCGATTTTCGTCATCAGGAAAACTTTGTCACGGTAGCGATCGCGCAGGGCTTTTCCCATACGAGTCTCGCTGACTCCACCGTTGTAGTCCCAACTGTTATCCATAAAGGTGATGCCGCGATCGATCGCTGTTCTAACAATTCGGATACCCAGTTCTTCATCAACGTGTTTTAAAGCGATGTGCCAACCACCCAATCCGATGGCAGAAACTCTCTCTCCTGTACTGCCGAGGACTCGGTATTGCATTTCTGAATTTGGTGTAGTTCCTGACATGTGTTCTCCAAGTCTATCAGCTATTACTTAAGTACATATACTCGCATTTCTCACAAGCTCCTTTGCGTTTGATGATGACTAATAAGTAATGAGTAAAGAGTAAGAAGTAATGAGTAAGAAACAAGAAATAAGATATTGAAGTATTCGCTCATAACTCGTAACTCATAACTCATAACTCATAACTCATTACTCATTACTCCTCCATTCGAGGTGTGGTGAGAAATCCGGGATATAGCCATCTGCCAATTCAAACACAAGGAATATCTGACAAAATCTTGCTGAAGATACACTTTTGAACGCGATCGGGAAAGAACTCAAGAAATCGTCAGAATTCAGGAGTCAGAATTCAGAATAGTAAACAATTGAGGGCACAGCATATTTGGTTCCAATAAATTAAAAACTCCATCGGTACATTTTGCTAGGTATGATATTTAATCTGTAAGCATTTACCTAGTAATCATCAGCTATGACCCAGAACTACCGCATAACCCTACTCCCCGGCGATGGCATTGGCCCTGAAATTATGGCAGTGGCGGTAGATGTGCTGAAAGTCGTAGGGAAGCAATTTGATCTGAAGTTTGAATTCCAAGAAGCCCTCATCGGTGGTGCAGCAATTGACGCTACAGGCGAACCCTTACCATCTGCAACTCTAGATACTTGCCGTAATAGTGATGCTGTGTTACTCGCAGCAATTGGTGGTTATAAGTGGGATTCTCTGCCATCCAATTTACGCCCAGAAGCAGGTTTGTTAGGGCTACGCGCAGGTTTGGGATTATTTGCCAATTTGCGCCCAGCGAAAATTTTGCCTCAGCTAATCGATGCTTCAACTTTGAAGCGCGAAGTTGTGGAAGGCGTGGATATTATGGTGGTGCGCGAACTCACTGGTGGGATTTACTTCGGTAAACCTAAAGGGATTTTTGCCACGGAAACGGGTGAAAAACGCGGTGTCAATACAATGGTTTACACCGAATCAGAAATTGAGCGCATTGGGCGCGTGGCCTTTGATGCGGCTAGAAAACGCGGCGGAAAACTTTGTTCTGTGGATAAAGCCAACGTATTAGAAGTATCTCAGTTGTGGCGCGATCGCATCACCCAACTTAGTACAGAATATCCAGATATTGAACTCTCTCATTTATATGTAGATAATGCAGCTATGCAGTTAGTACGCGCTCCAAAGCAGTTCGACACCATCGTTACAGGCAATTTGTTTGGTGATATTCTCTCTGATGCTGCTGCCATGCTTACCGGTAGTATTGGAATGTTACCCTCAGCTAGTTTGGGTGCTTCTGGGCCTGGTGTATTTGAACCAGTTCATGGTTCCGCCCCAGATATTGCTGGACAGGATAAAGCCAATCCTCTGGCACAGGTTTTGAGTGTGGCAATGATGCTACGCTACGCCTTAGACCAACCAAAAGCGGCAGATCACATCGAAGAAGCTGTATTGCAAGTTTTAGAACAAGGCGATCGCACAGGGGATATAATTTCTCCAGGAAAAAACCTCCTTGGTTGCCGTGCGATGGGAGACTCACTCATTAAGGCTCTTGAACAAAAATAATTTTGTAGAGCAACTTAGGCAATTTGGCAACCTTTGCTATAAGTTTCGGGTAGACTAAAGGGAAATCTAGCAATCAAATAACAGTCGATAGTGTACGCATTACGACAGAATCCAGTAAATTTCACCGCCCCAAAGAACCAATCGCCTTTGATTGATCCTGCTGTAATCAGAGCTGCTGGGCAGATATACTATACTCACTGTGAAGTTCATCCCGAAATCGCTGGGCAACCTTCCGGTGTAGCAATTAATCGTGTTAATCATCGAGGTAAGGTTATTTTTACTAACCAACCAGTTCTTTTACCTCAAGAGTGTTTTGTACCCTTAAGTCAAATTGAATCTCATATCTATTAGTTATTGGTCATTAGTCATTGGTCATTAGTTATTAGTCATTAGTTCTCGACGAAGAACAAAGGACTAATGACAAAAGACAAAAGATAAACGACAAATGACACAGAACTAATGACAAAGGACTAATGACTGTATGGACATTTTGTTCGCTATTCCAGCGAGTGTAATGGTCTTTGCTTTGGGTGCATCTATTGGGAGTTTTCTTAACGTTATTGTTTATCGGCTACCTGCGGGGTTGTCAATTCTCTGGCCGCCTTCTCGCTGCCCTAAATGTTTAAACCAGCTAAAAGCTTACGATAATGTACCAGTTTTCGGCTGGATTTCATTAAGAGGGCGATGTCGATATTGCAAAAGCAAAATCTCTGTCCGTTATCCCGTGGTAGAAGGGGTGACGGGCATAATTTTTTTACTAGTTTTTTTAGTATTTCAAGTTTCGGCTTTCACAATCGGCTATTGGGCTTTTTGTAGTTGGTTATTGGCACTAGCGCTGATCGACTTGGATACAATGACCTTACCGAATCCACTTACTCAGTCGGGCTTAGTGGTAGGAATTTTATTCCAAATGGTGGTTGGTTATCTACCAGAAGGAAGTTCTGTGGCATTGGTAAATCACCTTATGATGGCCATAGTTGGTGCAGTCCTTGGCTTATGGCTATTTGATGCGATCGCTCTATTGGGTTCAATTGCCTTTGGGAAAACTGCAATGGGCGCGGGTGATGCCAAATTAGCAGCCATGATGGGAGCTTGGTTAGGTTGGAAATATCTGCTCTTAGCTACTTTTATCGCCTGTGCCCTGGGAACCTTCATTGGCAGTGCTGTCATTATGCGGAAACGCAAATCTGCGAGTCAAGAGACATCAAGACAAAGTTTAGGACAAAAAATGCCTTTTGGCCCTTTTCTGGCTTTAGCATCTGTGATTACCCTATTTAGCGGCGAAGCCATTTTGTCTAGCTATCTGCGGTTATTTTTTCCCACATCTTAAATTGGACTGGTGAGTGGGAAGGAAAGGGGGATAAGGGGAGTAACCCATATCAAATGCCCTTTCATAAGAAAAATTTATAATTCGTGACTGTAACCAACTTTACCCCATCGTCCCTTCATATTTTGATAATATTCTGCTTGTGACTTGTATTACCCTCTTGACGACGATTAACCGTTAGCAAGCACAACTCTATGCAACAGATGCCGATCGTTCACAACCTAGCAATACAAATCATTGATTTGGGTGGGAGAGGGAGAGCATCTTATTTGGAGGTTGGTATTCTCATGGCTTTGTCAGTACGTCAATATAATTAAGTCTGCTGAAAATAAAGAGCAGGAGACTTGTATTGGTATAAGTATTTTCGTTAAGCTGGCAACCAAAGATGATAATTAAGGTCTGAATTGCTTAAAAGCGTAGTTTGACGATGTAGCCATTAGTGAGCCAGTACGGTCTTCTCCCAAAGGGATAGGCTAGCGCCAAGGGGGTTTCCCCCATGAGTAACTGGTGTTCGCCCTAGGCGTGCCGGAGGCATCACCCGAAGGGTCATTAGTAAAGACAAATCACTCATGGCTAAGAACAACCCAATACGATTTGATATGTTTTCGACCTCATACCCACTTAAAATAAAATAAAAAATGGCTAACAACGAAGAATCGCGTGGTTTAAAGTCTCTATTTGATTGGTTTGCAAATCGACGGAAATCAGGATCTACCAGTCTTGAACGCCAAGAGCGTGAAATTGCTGATGGATTGTGGCATAAATGCTCTAAGTGTGGAGTGTTGGCATACACAAAAGACCTGAAAGCCAATCAGATGGTTTGTATCGAATGTGGCCATCACAATCGAGTAGATAGCGATGAGCGCATTCGTCAATTGATAGATAACAATACCTGGAAACCTCTAGACGAGCATTTGCGTCCAACAGATCCGCTAGAATTTCGCGATCGCAAACTCTACAGCGATCGCCTGCGGGAAACACAAGATAAAATTGGCTTAATAGACGCAGTTCACACTGGTTTAGGTCAAATCAATGGTTTGCCCATTGCCCTTGGGGTTATGGATTTCCGCTTCATGGGTGGTAGCATGGGTTCGGTTGTGGGAGAAAAACTCACCCGGATGATTGAGCAAGCCACTCAACGGCGGTATCCTGTAGTGATCGTTTGCACCTCCGGCGGCGCGAGAATGCAAGAAGGAATGCTCTCGTTGATGCAAATGGCGAAAATCTCCGCAGCCCTACAGCGTCATAAAGACGCGCGACTATTATATATTCCCGTTTTGACCAATCCCACAACAGGCGGCGTTACCGCTAGTTTTGCAATGTTGGGTGATATTATTTTGGCAGAACCCAAAGCAACAATTGGTTTTGCCGGTCGGCGAGTGATTGAGCAAACCCTACGAGAAAAACTCCCCGAAAATTTTCAGACTGCTGAAGATTTGCTCCAGCACGGTTTCGTTGATGATATCGTACCCCGTACCCAATTAAAGACCACCCTAGCCCAGCTGATTGCTCTACACCAGCCTGTACTAACACCACCTCACATGGTGTTATGGGAAACAATGTCCTTAACTTCTACCGCCGCAGAATAAACAAAAGTTATGAGTGAGGAGTTATGAGTTATGAGTTAGGAGTGAAAAATTCATAACTCCTAACTTCTAACTCCTCACTTTTCAATCCCTCATCCTCTCATCGGCTCTTTGACAAAAACGAGTGGAACAAGTGCTATTAGTCGGAATAGACTAGAGAGAGCAAATAACCCCAATAAGCCTCCAAACTGAGCAAATTGGATAATGAAGCTGCCTATAGTTGCGCCTAAAGCACCACTTGCTCCAGCAACGGCAGCTGCGATCGCAAAATAGATAGACTGATTTTTAGTTGGTGCGATCGCCAATTGTATATTGTTATTACACAAGTCAATTGCCGCCCAAGTACCTCCGGCCAAGATGTGTAATAGAGGTAGCCACAACCAAATGTCAAGGCGATTAGCACCAATCCCTAGCCATAAAAATGGTGTAGCTGCAACCAAAACCCCAATAAAGATGAGGATCGGACGATTGCCTATCTTGTCTGCTAATTTTCCCCATAAGATGAGCATCAGCAAAGTCGCCGCCGCCTGAAGGCTGTTGTAGATAGTCACATAGCTTACATCCAAATCCAGGGTGTCGAGCATATAGAGGTTAAAAAAAGGAGCGCTGAGGTTAACAGCAAGCGTCCAGAAACCGAAATACAGCAGAAATGTCAAAAAGTTAGAGTTTTTCCAAATACTGTTAGTTAATTGGTTTTGTGGCAGATGAACAGATAGAGGTACTGGTACTTTAGAAGATTCGTCCTTTGCAACCTCTAATTGAACGAAGAGGCAGGGGGAAGAGGGTTCTTCGCTGGGGTAAATGACCCCATCCTCTTGGTGTGGAGCAGACTGGAACATTGGTCTGAGTTCCCCACTTCTATTAAGCGGCTCTCGTAAAGAATGGGAAGCTAACGCAACAGGTGGAGCGGCCACTAAGTCTCCTACTCCCGTTCGGCTACGCTCACGGCCAGCCTGCTCCCTTGCCTCTTGTTGAATCTCATTTGTTTGAGTTAACTTGCTAAAATAAGTGTTTTGCGATCGCGGATTCATATCCACCTGGAAATACTGACATCCCAATCCCACAATCCCAAACACAATGCTTGTTAACAAAACCACCCCATAGCCTTGTAAAGTTCCACCATACCAATGTGATACAGCTATACCAGCTATTGGTACGCAAACTAAATTGGTGAGATTAGCAGCACTATTGCGTGTCCCAAAATACCTGCCTCGTAATCGCCGAGGAACTATCATTGCTACCCAACTTAGCCACGATGCTGCTCCTAATCCTCCCAAAAGATTGCTGAATAGGACAATCAAGAGTGTCAATATAACTAAATGGTGAGTATTAAGCACTCCCCAGCTTACGCCTGCAATACCCATCACTAGAACCAGCCATAGCAGCCGACCAATTCCATGTGTCCGAAGAGAATATTGAAAGCGGCTAGTGCTGCGTTCAGACAAGTAAGCACCCAACGGCTGAATAAGATTGACCAACATGGGGATAGAGCAGAGCATCCCAAATACTACTGGACTAGCACCCAATTCCACTAAGAAATTGCTGAGTAAAATCCCGCCAGTTCCAAGAGAGTAAACTGCTGCTAAGACAGAATCCGCAGTGGAGGCTTTTAAACTTGTGCGAATCGCATCCTTGGGAATTCGAGAGGTTGGAGAAATTGCTGCTGATGGTAAGGCAATCTGGGGAATTTCCAGAGTCAGTGGCGCAGTTGTTTCAACCTGAACAAAATCCATAATGTATGTTTGTGACTAAAGCATTCTGGGAGTAATTCGGTGGCAAAGGAACTCAGTATGCTTTTTTAGCATTTCTGATAATTTTTCGTTATTTTAACTTGCAATTCTTTACAAAACTTTCAAATAAGTAAAATCTCACTTCTAAGGAGCAAAAAATACAAGTAAGAAGAGAGACTGTTATCGAACAGGATTCAGGAGTCAGAATTCAGAATGAATTCTGTATGACTGGCGGGATGAATAATCGGGTTTAAAACCCCCACTTCAGTGGCTAGGGAGTTGTTGGGGCAACAATTACAGCGTATTTCAGGTGAATCAAGTACATCGGTAGGGGCAATTCATGAATTGCCCCTACGATTATCTGTACCTCACCAAGTTACAATCTGCTGTATTAAAGCAGACAATGCTGAATGCACAGAATGAAGCTAATAAGCAGATTAAAGCAATGGAGTAAGCAATCTTTCTTAGCTTCACCAAATCACATTTGAGTAAAAATTTGCTATTTCCCGACTATGACCAAAACCAACTGCGATCGCCACAACCGGACGCGGGGTGATTTTTTACGCTCAATTAGGGTGTCAAAATAGCGATCGCCCCACAGATCCCAACTTATATCCATAGATTAGTTTAAAGAAGAACTCTATTTTTGGATCGTGTCAAAGCCCATCCCGATGGATCTATTTCTTACTCTTGAAGCTCTATCTTTTGGATAAATTTCTGAATTGCTTGTAAATACGAGTTACTTCCAGGTTGATAAATTTGGAAATGTTTTCCTTCTGGAATTAATAAAAGTTGTTTGGGTTCAGGGGCAGCATCATATAACTGTTGACTCATGTAGGATGGAACAATGCTGTCATCAGTTCCATGAATAAATAAAACGGGAAGACGTAGAGAACGAACTTTAGAAATAGAATCAAACTTTTGTGTTAGCAGCAACTCGATGGGAAACATCCGTAACCAATCTCTATATTTTATTTCCTCTGCCATTGATGTAAAGGAGCTTTGCACAATTAATCCACTAGCTTCTGGATGTTTCACTGCCAAATCTATAGCAACTGCTCCCCCCATTGATTCGCCGTAAATGACAATTTGCTCTGGAGGAATTCGTCGTATTTTTACTAAATAATCCCAAGCTATTTGACTATCTTCATAAAGCTGAGACTCACTAGGAAAATTCCCTTTACTACTACCAAAACCTCGGTAGTCAATCACTAACACAGAAAACCCCAACTGTCGCATTGCTTGAAGTCTGGCTATATGAGTGTAGTAACCCTTGTTCGCAGCAGCACCACAAAAGTATAAAAATGTTTTAGGTGATTTTAAAATTTTTACAGGCTCATTTGGAATTAAAGAAACTTTCTCTTTTGGTAATGGTGCAGGAATCCACCAGCCATGTATGTATTCATTAGAGCTAGTAATAGGTAAACGCACATCTTTGTAAGGAAGAAGAAAGTCGAGTGAACTAGGTAGCGTTAAGATTTGTGAAGTGGGGCGAAAGATCAAATAACGCTGCCGAACAAACAAAAATAGGCAAGTTGAAATGTAGGCGATCGCTATTACTACTAGGCTTGTTAGCCGCAGTTTTCGAGGATTAAAATATACCATATTCCTAAAGTTATTTTCCACTACTGCCGGGTTAGTGCGGTATTAAGCGAAGGTTCTGTAGTGTTTGAAATCAACAGGCGGCGGAACTCGATGGCGCAGATGGGCGGCAGGCAACAATTCATCCACATTAACCTTCCTTTGCGTAAGCCTGTAACCTTCTTTGTGGTACCAGTAGAGGTGATTGAGACTTTTCAACTTTTTGACCAGTCTTACATCTTTTCTGGGGGTACTGGCGGCCCAAACAACGCTACTTTAACTATAGTGCTACTAATTTACCAAGCTGTGTTTCGAAATTTCCAAATGGGATATGCAGCCGCGATCGCCTTTTTGTTACAAACCTTCACCAGAGAGAAAGGTTAAGCCCCATTCCCCATTGCCCCTAATCCCCAGAGGGGGCCCCGAGTTCCCCAATCCCCATTCCCCAAACAGTATTTTGGGCAACAAATTGCACTCCTAACGTGATATTGGTATTACAGAGACTCAATCTCTATTTATCAGTTAACAAGCATTATGGGTTTTGCAGACCTATCGATCGCAGAGATAGCAGCCGACTACAGCATTCCTGTAGAAAAAGTGTTTTCTCTGTGCAACCAACTGGGAATCGCCTACAAACACCAAAAGACCCGTTTGGCGTTAGAAGATGCAAAGGCAATCATTTCCCAAATATCGTTTGAAACACACCCAAAAGGTACTAGCGACTTGGTGGGTGATAACGAGGTCATCTGAAGGGTGATCTTGGGCTTTAGCTAATCATTGATAGCTAATGACAAAAAACCATGAGTCATTAGCAATTAGCAGCTTGGAGATTGAGAATCGCTTTCTTAGCTGTGTTGAGCGTCAAAAATTTTAAGGGGAAACATGTTTAGAAGACTAATTGGCGTTGTTGTGGCCACTGTTTTACTCTCGTTTCAGTTGCTTGTCGGTAGCGCGACAGCAGTAGAACTAGACAAAGCTACCCGAACAGTGCCATTAAATGCTCAAGGTGAAACCACTGTACTTAGCCTGAAACAAGTCAAAGAAGGCAAACGTTTATTTAATTACGCTTGCGCCCAATGTCATGCTGGGGGAGTTACCAAGACAAACCAAAACGTGGGGCTGACTCCAGAGGATCTGGCACTGGCAACACCCAACCGTAATAATATTGAAGGCTTGGTGGATTACCTGAAAAATCCCACCACTTACGACGGTGAAGAAGAGATTTCCGAAATCCACCCCAGTATCAAGAGTGCAGATATTTTCACAGCAATGCGAAATCTGACAGATGAGGACTTGGAAGCGATCGCTGGCCACATTCTCTTACAACCCAAAATCGTTGGTACTAAGTGGGGAGGCGGAAAAATCTATTACTAAATCCTGGAACTAAGTCATTGGGCATTGGGCATTGGGAATTGGGAATTGGGAATTGGGAATTGGAATTTGGGAATTGGGTA
>NZ_JAYGHE010000006.1:20778-48814 GCF_034931145.1 Nostoc sp. UHCC 0252
TGCTCCCTGCTCCCTGCTCCCTGCCCCCTGCTCCCTGCCCCCTGCCCCCTTGCTTCTTTCCCACTCCCCACTAACTAGCTTTTTGCAATAAATTACTCCCCATTTATTAAAAAAAAATTGTATCTATGACAGATTGTCATATTTGGTGTTGATTTTATTTAAAATGAGAAAGGAAAAAAAATGTTTTGTTAGGAGAGAGCCATGAAATTGATTTCGGCAAGCTTGCGACGCTTTAGTTTAGCTGTGTTGACAATCCTTTTAGTTGTTAGCAGCTTTGCTGTTTTTACTCCCAGCGCTTCGGCTGAAACCTACCAGGTGAAATTGGGTACTGATAAAGGACTACTAGCATTTGAACCGAAAAAGTTGACAATTAAACCAGGTGACACTATTGAATGGATAAACAATAAAGTTCCTCCCCACAACGTTGTGTTTGATCCTGCTAAAAACCCCGTTAAAGATGCCGACTTAGCAAAATCTCTTTCTCACAAGAAATTGCTGATGAGTGCTGGTCAAAAGGAAACAACCACCTTTGCAGCAGACGCACCGGCTGGTGACTACACCTTCTACTGCGAACCTCACCGTGGTGCTGGCATGGTTGGTACAATCACTGTCCAAGGCTAGAACCGTCGTCATTGCCACAAGATGATTTCCTCTTTCTTGTGTGAAATTACCTGATAGCAACACGCCATGCTCCTAGAGTGACGCACAGAATGGATAAATGGCGGTAACGAGTCCTATCCCACCCCAAAAACGCTAAACAACCTGTAGCGGAGGGATAACTCGTTACCGCCAATTTTGATCAAATTTGACTTAATCAGGGATTAATCGCGTTTATACTCTTGCTGGAGGCTTGTTGCGAGGAAATTCTCTTGAGAATACTTTTATTAATCTTAATGTTAGCGATCGCTATATTCAAATTGACATTCATGAGTCCAGCACTAGCTGCCGAAACATCCAACGGTGCTAAAATTTTCGAGGCTAACTGCGCTTCTTGCCATATAGGTGGCGGCAATATCCTCATTAGCCAGAAAACTTTAAAAAAGGAGGCACTGTCAAAGTACCTAGAAAATTATGATCGCGACTCAATCGAAGCGATTATCCACCAAGTGCAAAATGGCAAAAACGCCATGCCTGCTTTTAAAGCTAAGTTAAGTGCTGAAGAGATTCTGGAGGTAGCCGCTTACGTTTTTCAGAATGCAGAAGAAGGCTGGTAAGGTTCTCAATTCCATAAAATTATAAACCAGCATTAGGAAGCATTTTTCATAAATGTAAACTCAGTGCCAAGGTGAATATTTATAACGGATACACAAAAAAAGTCAGCTTCCTCGGACTAAAGAAAAATTAAAGCTTTTAAACCCACATATCCATAGGATACGTGGGTTTTGTTTGTGTAAAAGCGGTTTCTAAGGAACTTTTAGCATTAAGCTAACTTGTTTTTAATCCAAAATCACCAAGGAGTGATTATTTTTCTGGATTAGACTTTTCTCTATTTTCCTTCACCTCGCGCAACCGTTCTACTAATTTCTGATCCGATTCAGTAGAGGGTGTAGCCTGAATCTTATTGACTCTCGGTAGTACTAAGGGTGCTGAAGTATTAGCTGCTGATGAAGGCGCAGGCTGATTATTCTTGATTTGCAATTCAGGAAACGGTTTAGGAGTAGCTGATGGTGATAACTCAGACTGATTACCATTGGCTCCCGGTGTAGCTAATGGTTTAAGAATACCCGTCGATGAGGGCTTAGGCTGGTTATTTCTGATTCGCAGTTCAGGAAATGGTTTAGAAGTAGCTGCTGGTGAAGGGGTAAGCTGATTGTTATTGATTACTGGTGTAGATAATTGACTAGCCCCAGTGGTGTTGCTAGTGCTGTTTTGGAAAAGCAGGTTAAATGGATAGGAACTAATCTGTTTACCTCCCTTGGGAGATTGCTTGCTAAAGTATTCCCTTGCTTGCGATCGCAATTCCGGGGAAACTAGCTTGTCTTGAAATTTGATATCTAAAACCTTCCCATCAGCATCTACCACCAACATACCTAAAACAGCGCCTTCCAGATTCGGCTTATCCGTGGGTAATATTTGGCGGATGACTGGTTTTTGTTCAGCGTTGGGGTATTTTTGCTGAACTTCTTGTCTCAGGTTTGCGTAGGAATCTAGCTGTGCGTAGACGCTTTGCGTCTTGTCGTTAGACATCGCTAACTCGGTTCCTTTTCGAGATAAATCGGCTGATTGTGGGGTGGTTCCTCTAATTAAGGTTAAGCTATCCCCAGTCCTCGGAGCTTGTTTTAAAGAAGCTATGAGTTGGTTTTGAGTCATGTTTGACGCATTATTAACCGGCTGCGTCATTGGTGGAGTTGTATTTACCTGTGCTGGTGTAATAGGGTTGGTGTTAGATAGATTCTGAGATTGGGCATTTTGCAGAATATCATTAGGTATTTGCTGCGACTGCAATATTGGCAACCTATTTACATCTAACGGCTTAGATACCTGATATTTGGTATCACTAATATTTACACGAGGAACTGGTGGAGGAGTTGATGGCGAGAATTTGGGGCTGCTACTGAATTTAGAATTATCAAATTTAGAAGCATCAAATCGCAAATTACTACTAGGAATCATCCGCAAAGACTGTCTTGCAGGCAATGAGGAGACTCGATAGTTATTCGATGATGGTGGTAGTGGAGGCAATACTAGCTGACTGCCCGATGGCGGTGCTACCAATGGGGACAATCCAGCTTGGGTGCTAAAGTTAGGTGTAGAAAGTGGCGCTATTGGAGGAAGTTGTTGTAAACCAATTTGGGAGGTAGTTTGTGGCAAACGGCTTTGATCCGCTTGGCTCAATTCTAAAAGCCCGACGCTTTTTGATGATGCTGTATCTTGAGGTTTGTTAGAATCCACAGGCATCAATGGCACAATCATAGCGATCGCACCGTGGATTCCAAGAGAAGCTATAGCTGCTATCCCAATTGGCTGGCTTAAGATTTCTGGTATATTTTTAAACAGGGAGACGTAAGACATAGCTGTTATCGTTCACTCGGCTCAGTTTCTGTTGACTAGCGATTTTCTCTTTCCGACTATATTGCAAAATATCGCAATATATGCGTCTCTCTAAGGAAATAATAATTTCCTATTATGGCAATTAAAACGCTAAAATTGCCATTTTTTCAAGTTTTTAATTGTTTAATGATGTCGGGTCATAATCTTCAAATTTGAGCTTGCTAAAGAAATATTTGAAAAATTACTACTTTTGATTTTTTATTCTTATGACGCACACAATCGAAATTAATATCTGGGATATTTGTTAAACTTCAAGTCAAGATCCAAGTCTGAGTACATCCAAACATCTGCTGAAGTTGCCTTGTTTTTCCTACTGTTTTCAAGTTAACTAAGCTTCTGTAACAGATGGCACACTTGCTTGTCTGAGGTTAGTCCCTATGTGAGAATATTACCACATCAGCAGCCCCGGAAACTGTTGTCAATTGTACAATTTAATTGACATTCTAGTTCTAAACGCCACCAAAGCTATTTGGTTTTTTATCAAAAGAGTTCAGTTGGGCGATCGCAATTATAGCTTTTGAATTCTGACTACTTCTTCGTACAAAAGTTTCAAACCCTCAATCATTCCATCCAAAATTCAAAATGCCGTTACCGACAGTTATTGTACCGGGATATCTAGAAAGCGCGATCGCTTACCGCCAACTAGAACAATCCCTACAAAAGTTAGATTTTCCCACGGTTACAGTGCCACTTCGAAGGCGCGACTGGCTACCCACTATTGGCGGAAGGCCAGTAACACCGATTTTACAAAAACTCGACCTGACAATCAAGCAGGTATTGCAGCAATATAATGCTACTCAAATAAACTTAATTGGTCACTCAGCCGGAGGTTGGATATCCCGTATTTACATGGGGGAAAAGCCCTACAGGGTAAGCGGTAACGTTAAAGCATCCATCTGGGAAAGGCATCCCCTGATTGCTACTCTCATCACCTTGGGTACACCCCACATTAGTCAAGAACGCTGGACACGCTCCAATTTGGACTTTGTGAGCAATAACTACCCAGGAGCTTTTTACAAAAACGTTCGTTACGTTTGTGTGGCTGGCAAAACTATTTTTGGCGAAAGGCGGCGTGGTAGCTGGTTAGCTTACAGTAGTTACCAATTAACCTGTGGTCAGGGTAATACTTGGGGAGATGGCATCACACCAATTGCAGCTGCTCATCTGGAAGGTGCAGAAAACCTGGTAATCGAAGGTGTGAGACATTCTCCGAGAAGCCCTGGAATTTGGTATGGCTCACCAGAACCCTTAAAAGCTTGGGTGCAATATTTGAGTCATTAATCATTACTCATTGGGAATTGGGAATTGGTTTATCCCTTCTCACTCCTTACTCCTTACTCCTTACTCCTTACTCCTTACTCCTTACTCCTTACTCCTTACTCCTTACTCCTTACTCCTTACTCCTTACTCCTTACTCCTTACTCAGCACTCAGCACTCAGCACTCAGCACTCAGCACTCAGCACTGATGAAAGGCATTGTGCCAATTAGCTTATCGGAAATATTAAAAAAATTTATTTTTATTTGAGATATGCAACATATATTAATATTTCGTAGTTAAAATTAGAAAAGAATAAATACCTAGTTAAGAACAGGAGGGGTGAGCTATGCAAAGCACCCAGTTCGATAGGATTGTGCGACGGATAGCGACGATATTATCAGTCGTGATTTTGACTTTGTGCTTAATTTATGTTTCTACGGGAGTAATGCTGTCTTTTTACTATGAGCCGACAGCAGGCGGTGCTTATAACTCCTTAAAAATGATTAATACACAAGTGCCATACGGGTGGTTGTTTTGGAGAGCGCATAACATTGCTGGTAACGCAGCAATTGCGATCGCTCTGATTCAAATTGTGGTGATGTTTTTAGGTCGCCAATTCCGTAAGAGTTGGCTGACTGCTTGGATTAGCGGGATTTTGTTGACCTTAAGTGCGATCGGGCTAGATTGGACAGCGATGATCCTAGATTGGACTCAGGAAGGATACTGGCGTTTCAACATAGAGTTGGGAACTATCGAAGCTATTCCTTTTATTGGTGGACAACTGCGCGAAATCCTAACTGGGGGTGGAGCGATTAATACAGTTACTGTCGAACATCTTTACACAATACACACTTATCTAATTGCAGTAGCGACGCTAATTCTTGCCATCGTGCATTTATCTGCTTTACTGTGGCAGGAATGGCAAATGTATCAAGCTGAGTGGGAAGTTAGGAGTTAGAACACCAATGACTTCTGAATTAATTCTTACTAAATAGGTCTATTAAAGATGGCAGATTCACATAACATACTCCATGAAAATGAGGTCAGTGAATTTGCCAACTCTATCAAAGAGAGTTTGGGGAGATGGGAAGCATCCCACTTTTTCGTATGTCATTGCAAGCGAAACAAAGTGAAGCGAAGCAATCGCAAAATCTCCAACAAAGAATTTTGAATTGTTATTTTCCCCTGCTTCCATCTTCCCTTATACCCCAGGGGTGTCAGTAGTGAAAAGTTGAGATATTTTGGCGAGGGGGATTTCTTCAACTTCCGGTAACTTTTCTAAAGAGAGGCGAGTAGACTGAGTAGCACCAGATAAACGCTTTAAAAGCTTAGGTCTGGGATCATGCAACAAGTAGATAATGCGATCGCCAATTTCCCACTCATATTTTGCTGGCATTACCTGTAAGCGTTCTTTTCGTTCTACAACTAGGGGTATCAACGCCCCAGTTTTAATCATTTCTTGGATACGCTCATTTTGACTAGAAAATTCTAACTCAGTTAGGGTAGTTGTTCCTAACTTGACTCGCCCATCATTCAAATATTCATTCCAAGTTTTAATTGCTAAGTCTGGAATAAAAGCTTGATTAACTTTATTACTAACAGAGGTACTAGCTTGTGGATTACGGGGGAAAACAGCTAAGACACGCGGCGGATTAAACTCCTCAGCTGCTCGTTGCGCTAAAACAAAATTCACCTCGCCATTACTAGTCATAGCCAAAAAAGTACCCATAGAGGCAAGTCCTGCCTCTTCCAAAACAGCAGCATCAAGCCCACTGCTAGCAATTACCCGCAGATTTTGCGCCTCGGCTTCCACAAGACGTTCGGGTTCAGTATCAATCATCACCACGTTTTCTCCCCGTTCTTGAAAGAAGCGGGCAATCAAAAGACTTAAAGGATTACAACCCACAATTACTGCCCCAGTTGCATCTTTGGAGGTGATTTTCAGCCATCTAGCAACCCAGCCAGCTGTTAACCCTTGGCAGACAACAGTGGTGATAATTGTCAGGAAAACTAAAGCTTTGATGGAATCACCGCCATTAATGCCGCGCTGAGTTAGGGAAATCGCAAAAAAAGAAGCTACAGAAGCGGCAACAATTCCTCTAGGTGCAATCCAGCTTAAAAACACTTTTTGTCGCCAGTTTAAGTCACTATTCCAGGTACAGAACAGGATATTAATCGGGCGAACGACAAACATTAGTACCAAAACAGTGAATAAACTACCCCAACCCAAAGCAAACACACTGGCAATGGATAAATCAGCAGCTAATAAAATGAACAGCACCGAGACGCTGAGAATTGTCAGTTGACTCTTAAAGCTCTTTAACAGACGTTCTTCTGGGACTGAGGAGTTAGCAAAGACTGCTCCTGCAACAACTGTTGTCATAACTCCCGATTCACTGCGGATCATTTGCGATAAGGCAAACAAACCCCAAAGTATCGCCAGCACCGCTAAGTTTTTTAGCTCGAATGACAGAAAACTGGCGCGTTTGAAAATCAAGCTCATCAGATAACCGCCAGCACCACCAATTGCCGCACCAACGCCCAGGCGTATAAGTAAACCGACGATCGCATTAATTGGATCGGCATCGCCGTTCAAAATCGTATCGAGGACAACGAAGGCGAGGATCGCTCCTACAGGGTCAATTAAAACCCCTTCCCCTTCCAAAAGTGTTGCTACTTGCCGATCTACATTGATTTGTTTAAGCAAGGGCCCAACCACGGTTGGGCCAGTCACCACAATGATGGAAGCATAGAGAAAAGCTATATTCCAAGGAAACTCACCCAACCAGTGGGCAGCCATACTGCCACCAAGCAGTGTGATTAGGGTTCCTAGAGTGACGAGCAATTGTAAGCTGACTGAAACTCTGCCTAACTCTCGCAGATCCAAATTAAGTCCGCCTTCAAACAAAATTATTGCAGTTGCTAGGGCGACAATAACTTCCACTCCAGTGCCTAGCAAATGGGGATGCAACAGCCCTATGCCATCAGAGCCAAACAAAATGCCTAACAGCAGTAATAAGACGATGCTAGGTATGCGAAAATATGCAGCCAGCACTTGAGCGCTAATGCCTGCAAAGACAGCGATCGCCATCTGTAGGGTAATTTCAAAAGATGCTTCCATGTTGTAGATTTTGAGCGATTTATTTCAAAATCTTGGTAAAAAATCGTAGATATTTAACTCTACAGGGTACAACATCATACCCTTTGTCCCTTGCAGAATGTACCGTTTTTTCTTTCTGAGCTTCTCTCGAAGTTCCCAGCACCGAACGCTGACGTACCCTGTGGCTTCCTGCATGAGTATCTACAGAATTCTTTTCGTGTCTCCATCCCTTTGTATCCTCTTTAAGCTTTTGCTTCCACCCAGTTTAGCTGCCACAAACTTTTTTTTGCAAAAGCTGTTGACAATAGCTAGAAAATTAGTTAATTTATAAAAGGTCTGAGTCCGATGCCCCCATCGTCTAGAGGCCTAGGACACCTCCCTTTCACGGAGGTAACGGGGATTCGAATTCCCCTGGGGGTACTAAAAAGGTAGAAGTATATTCTTCTACGAGTTTAAAAACTAAAACGATCATCCAAGATTAATCTTAGATGATCGTTTAATTATACATAGGGTTCTTTGCTGGCTAACTGTTCTACACGTTGGTGAATAGCAACAAGATTTAAGCGTAGGTCTTTGCTCAAGCGGTTTTCAATAATTCCCACTGGCATGGTGAGTTTCGGCCAAACTTGAATTGTGTAGCAAAGGTTTGTTCCTACATACTCACCGAGAGAACAAGGCTCTAAGCACCAGCTACCAGAAAAGCCTTTAAAATCTCCCTCTACCATCCGAAAATTAATTTCTTTGGGGAAGTATTCTTCCAAATCTAAAACCACTCGTGCCGAAAAGTTGAAGTTTAGTAACTTCTGCGAGCCTACTTGCTCCAGTCTAATTCCACCGTTGGGATGATTGATTAGACGACTCTTGGCCAGATTGGGGAGAAAATCAGGCAAGGCTTCATAATCTGTCAAAACCTTCCAAATTTGTTCTACTGGCTGGGGAATTTGAACTTTGGCGCTGATTTGCCGTTGTCGATCTGCTATTTTCTGAATTTGAACTTCTACCTTAGCTGCCAAACCGACTATATCAGTAGTTAAATCCCCTTCGAGGTTGGTGTCATCACTAGGAGACTCGAAATCAAGGTTCTCTGTTGCGTTCTGTTCTTTAGTCACGTTCAGAATTATGGTTTGCTTTCGTCAGAAAATTGGGGCAAAGTCAGGGTGAAGCAAATTTCGCTCTGTTCAGAATCCGAGATTGGGAGACTCTCAACTGCGATCGCTCCATTTAAATGCTGCACTAAAGACTTGACTAAAGCAAGTCCCAAGCCAGTCCCTGGAGTCCAGCGCCCCTTTCCGCGACGGAACTTGTCGAAAATATAGGTTGCTTCCTCTTGGGAGATAGCATGTCCTGTATTCGTCACCTTTATGATAACTTGATCGATTTGTTGCTCGACTCGGTGAACAGCTTCTAAATGGACGGTGGTATCATGCTGGGAATATTTACAGGCATTAGTTAACAACTCTTGCAAGATGCGATCAAAACTCTCCAGTTCAGTTTGCAGTTTTAGCGATTCCTCTGGTAAATCTACAGAAATCTTTAATCCCTTCTCTGCCAGTTTCTTCTCAAAAGCTACTACTATATCCTGAATTCTATTATTTAAATCTATAGATTCTAATTGTGGAGCTTCGTGAGGCGACTCTAGTTTCTGGAGTGTCAACAAGTCATTAATCAAATTGATTTCCTTGGTGCATTCCTGCTCTAGGATATCCATGTATCTAAGTTGACGCTCTGGTGCGATTCCTGGCAAACGTAAGTTCCGAATGGACATCAGCATGTTTGTCAAAGGATAGCGCAAGCGATCGCTCATGTTGCTCAAAAATTCATCTTTGAGTTCATTGAGTTTCCGCAGTTGCTCAACATATTGCCGGGTTCTTTCATGCAACTTTGCCTGGAGTTCTAGACTACTCTGGAGTTTCGCTGTCCGCTCATCTACCAAAGTCTGTACTTGACGCAATGTTTGTGACTGAATTATGGCGTTGCTTACTTGAGCGCAAACCATTTCCACAAGATTTAATTCGGCTGCTTGCCAACTGCGAGTAGTCGCTTGCTGTAGCACCAAAAATCCTAAGATTTTACCTTGACTTTCTAACGGCACTAATAAGACGGCAGGTAATTGCTCGATTGCAAATAATGGAGCAGCTACCGAGGTATCATTTTGCTCTGAATAGTTGTCGAAGATTACTGCTTTTCCAGTATCTATGAAGGGACGCTGGCACAAACCACATTCCGAAAGCAAAAAAGATTGCTGATCTAAGGTTTCTGGTTTATTAATGCGGGAAATTTGTGTTGCCTTCGCCCATTCACCAACCACTCTAGCTTTCGCTTTCGGAATTTGTTTTTTGGCTTGAGTCCTAAATAGTGGATCAGTATATTTTAGTAGTATAAGTAAACCTCGATCTGCCTGTAGAGATTCGGCAGTAGAGGCGATAACTAACTGGAGCATTTGATTAAGCTCCAAGTTACTGCGGTTCAACAATGTTAATTGCTTGATCAAGCTTTGATACTGATCGCCCTTTTGCAGATACTCTTGTTGATGAGTAATTAATTTAGCTTGCGCCACTTGAGAAAAAGCGATCGCACAAGCAGACTCCACTTCTTTGAGTAGTTGTTTTTCCGAGTCACTCCAATCATAAGGTTGGAATTTAATCAGACTAATCACCCCATTATTATTGCCGCCCAACCTCGTGGGAATTGCCAAAACAGCTTTTATGGGTAGTGGTAAATACTGACAGCCAATTACCAGACTCTTCTGAATGATGGAAATATCTTCAATAGTCAATGGTTCAGCAGCACATTGCAGCACAGGCGAGTGCATAAGCAACTGTTCCATCGAAAACATCTCTTCTGGATGTGGCAACCCTAGATATTGATCTGCACACCAATTAGTAGTAGTTGCTTCGTCAGATGTTTCACCCGTTACTGAAACCAAGCAGCAACAATCTACTTGAAAAGCATCTCCTAGCAATTGGGCAATATCTTGCAAGATCAATGCCGTAGCTGAGGTATTGGCGATGATTTGGTTAATCTTTTGCACCAACTGGTGGGCAGTTTTTTCCTGATGCTGCATCAGCTTGACTTTGTAAGTTTGTAGTCGATCTATGTCATCTACGTACTGTGTCGGCGACCGTAAAGGCTTTTTCATTCTTGGCACGCCCTCGGATAATAAACCCATTGTTTTTGCACCCAACCCCTTGGCATATTCTTCACCGTTAGTTATGTTGTTACACCTTGATAATTGGCAAATCTTATATGAATACTTTCTTTCACCTGTTATAGCCCTTTTCTATGGCAGATGGCCAAGTTGTTGTTATATAAAGCAAATTGCTACATAGGTAGTGAAATACTTAAGATATTCTAAAATGACCCAGCCTGATTATTTTTGGCTGCTTTATCTTCTTTATATTGAGATAATTGACTAACGTTGACTCAGAATATCCTGTCTGTAAGTATACATAAACCGTAATTTCTCTGGAATCTCAGGAAAATACCCCAGTTATAACCGTAAAAATACTTGATCGATCTTAAGGATTTTGTAAAATTTTGTTTTCATTTTAATCCTTTGACCAGCTATCTTTCGATCTGTGTTGCTTTCAATCAAATATAACTAAGCCACAGAATCAGACTAATTTTGGACTTTGGATTTTGGATTGAAAGAGATTACCGTCTTAGTTGTGGGACGAAGTTTAGGGCAGCGCACGAACCAAAAAACCTAAAATTTAAAATTGGTAGTCAAGCACAATTTCCTTTTATAAGCTACAAATCTTAACAATAAGTTTTACTCTTTCAAGGAAATAAAGCTAAATTCTGAATGCCATCCAACTACTCAGTAATAAGACTTACGCACTGAAAACTCGCTCCTGTACTCGCACTCCCCTCTAACAAACGTCAATTGCTCCACTTAGATATATCTAAGTGGAGCAATTGGCTTTCCTTAGAAAGGTGGTGTCTTAAAGAGCCAACTTTCTAAGGGGTTTGGGGGATATGGTCTGCGTAAGCCCCAAATAAAATAACTAGTACAGCACGGCGGAAATAAACCACCTTTATGCAATGCGAATTACGAAAAGCGGTACTAGGCTGCATTACCTAAAATATTTAAGACTATCCAGCCAAACTCTCGACACTCAGAGGAACCATATCGCCATTTCTCGTTAGTCCTAACAACATCGGTTCTTGGGGTTGAATGAGTTGACCTGTGAGTACACAACGCTCTTCTTGCTGGGCTGTGGCAGCTATGCTAGCTCGGATGTCCGCTCGTGAAAACCGAGGCTTCCATTCACCTGATTTTTGCTGGACATAATTCCAAAGAATATCTCGAATCAGGGCTTGATATCCCTGATTCCCAGCAATTTCTTTGAGCTTATCTTTGAGTTCGCGCTCTAGACGGATGCTGGTAACTTCCATATCGGTGGTTGGGGTGCGAGCGATTGTATGCATTACTATTTCTCCTTAAAAGTATAGACAGGATAGTAATACAAGTGTAGTATGTTTAAAGGAATGTTCAATAGGTGAAATTTTCTGTGAAATCCATTTACCCCATCTCTACTTCAATTTTGTGCCCTACCAATTGCCGAGCCAGTTGGGAATCGGCTGCTATGGAAGTGGAGTATTTATTTATGGGCGATGGTAGCCGAGATCGTGGGCAAATCACAGAGGTTAATTATGATTCTAGACATCTCAGCATTAGTGGGTTGATTGCAAAACCACAACTAGATGAAGAAAGCGGGGGGTACAGGCAAAGAAATACTGTACCGATATGAGACCAGATTTTCCGGTCAATTCTAACCCCCGCTTCACCAAAGGAAGTGGGGGTTTTTTTATAAGGAGTGAAGTCGTGACGATATCTCCAATGCGCGGCGCGAACGCAATGCAAGTGTTAGAGCAATCTGTGGTGGTGTTTTCTCAAAATTACTTACCACTGTGTCGGATCAATATCAAGCGGGCGATTGTGCTGTTACTAACAGACAAAGCTCAACCGCTAGGTTTTACCACAGAAGCCGGATGGCGAGTTCACTCACCCAACTTGGTAATTGATGTGCCAAAACACATTCGCTTAACAATTAGTTCTAATGAGCGGATGTGGAAAATTCCGCCAGTGAATCGGCGGGAAGTGTTGCGGCGAGATCATCACAGTTGCCAATATTGCGGTAGCGGCAAGCATCTAACACTAGATCATGTGATGCCGCGCTCAAGAGGCGGTTCTCACACTTGGGATAACGTAGTCACAGCTTGTGAAAGATGCAACTCCCGTAAAGGCGATCGCACCCTGTTTGAATCTGGTATGCAATTACGTACCAAACCAAAAGCGCCAATCCACCCCGCGATTTCTTTTGCCGAACAGTTTTGGACAGATATGCAAGCAAGCCTGGAATAGCAGGAGAGCATAAGGAATGCTGAAATTAACTTACACAGAAAACAGTTTTGATTTGGAATGTCTCACTCTGTCGCTAGAAGAATGGGTAGCGCAGCGAGTGATTTTGGCCCTGCGAGTTGGGCAAAATTTGTGCATTGAACCCAGTACCGCTTCATTTTTGCTCCCTGTTGATTTGCCAGGAGTAGAAGTGCTTAAGGCTGAGGTAAAAAGAGATGACAGAGAAATCATTGCCCTCTGTACCTGCGATACCCAATATATGGAAGTCACTCTGCAAGGTTTTTGGCTATCAAATAGTTCTAAGGATGCTGTAGGTGTGTTTTTCACCACTATGAGCGATCGCGCCGAGTTCTTTTTGCACAAACTTTGGCAAGAAGCTCAAGCTTGTGCTTCTGTGATGAGCGAATAAACGAAATAGTAGGGTGAGGATAATTTCTCACCTTTATTGCTCCATTTACAGCAATTCGGGAATTGTCACAAATCGGTAGCCTTGCTGTTTGAGTCCACTGATGATTTGTGGCAAAGCTTCTACAGTTCTGTGGCGTAGACGCAAAGCGGCATGTCGCTAAACATCGCCACCACCGTCATGCATCAAAACAATAGAACCAGGTTTCGCGCCTTTCAGGACATTATTTACAAATGCCTACGGTTTGGCGTGAGGATCCGTATCCCGCATTTCTCACAAGCTGCTTTACGTAGAAGTAATAAGTAATGAGTAATAAGTTAAGAATTTTACTCATTACTCTTTACTCACTACTCATTACTCCTCCATCCGAGGTGTGGTGAGAAATCCGGGGTATCAGCTGAAGTTAGTGACCACATAATTACAGCGTCTTTCTGGCTTTTGGCGTAAGCAGATAGTCCATTATTTAAAGATCAACCAATCATAAGCTGTGGTTTTAGTTTTCAGAAGTGCGATCAAGCTCAAATCTAAGCGCAGAAACTTTTCTAGACAATTTCAAAAAAATTTTCTGAAACCCCTTGACACCCCTTGTAGTATTTTGTAGTATAAATGTAGTGAGGCGAAAGACAAAGCTTCGCAAGGGTCAAAGTCATGTTCTACATACAACTTAAACAGAGGCGCTGGAATCAACCAGAGTCCTCAGTCAAGAAAGCTGCTTCTACTTTTAAACCATCTGAAATAGAGGCAATCAACCAAAAAAGTTCTAAGTTTGCACTCATCAAAACTACTGAATACATCCGTAATACACAACAGGCTTGCTACCTAGAGTTTCGGTTGTTTTCCTAACAGTAAAAAGTCAATTTTCTGAACCTTGAAAACTAAATAAGAAATGGGCAAGTTCACCAACAAAATCTGTCCCTAAAAACTTAAAAATTTAGGCGCAGATTCTCAAAAATCGGGGTGTAGCTCAACTGGCTAGAGCGTTCCGTTGTCTGCGGAAATGTTGCGGGTTCAAATCCCGTCACCCTGGTTGTAGTCCCGTAGGCGAATAGTTTAAGCCGTCAGCCTACGGCAGTCGCTACAACGGAGGGAACCTCCGCAACGCGCTGCCTCCTCAAGCTGAAGATTGCGAGTGCGAATCTCGTCGGGACTCCCAAATGGTCAGGTAGCCAAGTGGTTGAAGGCGTTGGTCTGCAAAACCGATTAGCGCGGGTTCAAATCCCGCCCTGACCTCTGGTGCGATCGCAGCGTAGCTTAATCAGCAAAGCCCCAGATTCATACCCTGGTATATGCGGGTGCAAATCCCGTCGCTGCCACTAAATGCAGGGATGGTGTAACGGCAACACCTCGTGACTCCAAATCCGATGTTCTAGGTTCAAATCCTAGTCCCTGTGTCAGACAATTTTGGATTGAAAAATTTAATCCAAAATCTAAAATCCAGTCAACTATGCCCTCGTGGACGAATGGTTAAGTCAGTGTTCTTTCAAAGCACAGATGCGAGTTCAATTCTCGTCGAGGGAATGATTAGGGGTCGGTGGCCGAGTCTGGCTGAAGGCGACAGTCTGTAAAACTGTTCTTTTTTGCACGCAGGTACCCTGCGGGAAGCAAGCTACAAATCCTGCTCGACCCACTATGGAGAGGTGGCTGAGTGGCCCAAAGCGTCCTCCTGCTAAGAGGAAGCGGGTAGTTAATGCCCGTCGCAGGTTCAAATCCTGTTCTCTCCGTTTTGAGAGTGTGGTGTAACTGGATAACATCTCAGTCTACGAAACTGAAGATTTGAGGGTTCAAATCCCTCCACTCTCGTTGCATAATCTCTTCTTTTATCCCCCGGTAGCTCAGTTGGTAGTTAGCGCCTGTCTGAAGAACAGGAGGTCGTCGGTTCGATTCCGACCTGGGGGGCTTCGTTGCCTCATAGCTCAATGGTAGAGCAAGCGGCTGTTAACCGCGCGGTTGTAGGTTCGAGTCCTACTGAGGCAGCCATTCATTGCCGGGTGGACGAATTGGTAAGTCGCATCGCTCTGAACGATGAGGTTGCAGGTTCAAACCCTGCCCTGGCAATAAAGCCCTGTGGTGTAATTGGCAACATAGCGCCCTTTGAAGGCGAAGATTCCAGGTTCGAGTCCTGGCGGGGCTGCCAAACTCTACTCTTGTAGCCCAATTGGAAGAGTGTCTTCCTTACAAGAAGAATGTTGCGGGTTCAATTCCTGCCAGGACTACCAAATATTGGGAGTGTAGCTCAATGGAATAGAGCAAAGAATGAATTTAATAGTTCTCTTTCTTTTTAGTTTTTACTTTGCTCTTTTTACTTATTTGATGGGGTCATAGCTCAAATGGCTAGAGCGCCTGCCTTGCAAGCAGGAGGTTATGGGTTCAATTCCCATTGATTCCACTGATGGTGTCTGAAGCCAAAGTGGTCGAGGCGCTGGTTTGTGGAACCAGTCATAGCGGGTTCAAGTCCCGTCAGTCACCCCTGAATGGAAGATGCTGCTGAACGGACGGCAACTGGTCTTGAAAACCAGGGTATGGGCAACTGTAGGGGTTCGATTCCTCCATCTTCCTGTTTTTCCACCTGAAGCCGAAAAGCGAGGCGCTGTGCTGATAACACAGAAATAGGAGGGGCAGTACCTCCCTGGTGGATTTATCTCTAGTGTTGGTGTTACAAATCGCACTTGCTCATTTCTTATTTAAATTAACTAGGGTGGTTGGCATAACGGCTGTGCAGCGAGCTTTTAACTCGCAGAAATAGGTTCGACCCCTATACCACCCAGTAAACAATTTAAAATTTAAAATTTAAAATTGCAATCTTAGTTAGCCTTTTGGCAATTGCTGATATGCAACTTGAACGCACTTGGGTTATGAAGAGGAACTAGCGATCGCTAATTGAGCATGTTGCAATAATATATCTTTATCCAGAGCATTTACAGGATATTGCGGTGTTACTGCCAGTAGTTTATCGATTCTTTCTTTGGCTGCTTCCACTACTGATTCGTCTAAGCTACCCTTAGTTAGGGAATCGGCGAAATCTTCAGCAATCTGATAAGTTCTTTCAATCGATGATGAGTTGATATTGCGCGAAACAATAAACAGGTCACAGCCGGCATGAAATGACTGCGCTACAGTACCAGCTTGAGTAAACATATCTGATATCGCTTTCATATCCAAATCGTCAGATACAACTACTCCCTCAAAACCAAGTTCTTCTCTAAGTATGTTTTTTAGGATAGCTTGGGAAAGCGTTGCTGGTACATCAGCATCTATCTTAGGGAATAAAATATGGGCAGTCATAATTAGGGGTATCTGTACTTCGATTAGAGCTTTGAAAGGTATGAGTTCTCGAAGTCGCAGGTCTTCTAAAGTTAAATCCAGTATTGGCAACTCAATGTGAGAATCTTTGCTGGTATCTCCATGTCCGGGGAAGTGTTTGGCGCATCCCAAAATTCCTGACTCTTGAAGTCCAAGGTAGTAGTCACGGGCATCTTTTGCGGCGATTTCGGGAGTGCTACCAAAAGCACGAGGCCCAATAATTGGGTTGTGGGGATGGGAAAAAACATCTGCTACAGGAGACCAAGATAAATTTATGCCTAGTGATTTAAGTTCTAATGCTGTGGCTTTTGCTACTTCGCGGGCGTGCGATCGCAGCAACAATGCATGAGGAAATCGCGTAATTGGCATTGGTGTGCGAATGACACGACCTCCTTCATGATCCAGAGTCATAAACATTGAATCACGTTCAGCATATTCTCGTATCTGGCTGCTTAAATCCTTGAAGCTTTCCAACCAAACCTGATATGGAGCGCCATCCAAGAAGTTTTTGGCAAAAAATATTACCCCAATTGGCCTTAATTCACTGAGTACGCGTTTATCATCATCGCTTAATGCAGTGCCGGAAATCCCTAGAATTAGGTGATGTCCAAAGCGTTTTAGCTTCTGCGATCCACTCATAATTTTTTACCTAACTGAGTTGTTTAATAGCAGTCTGTAACCAGTACCCTAAATATTTTCTCAGATCAGATACATACATTCCCAAAGAAATCAACTACTTTTGAAATTACCAATTTTTGGTCAAAGCAATTACTTTTATTTATCTAAATTTCCAGCACATAAATCTAGATGAAACGTTCGCCCAAAGCTATTGCCAACAAGGGTATTGATAATTTTGTTGAGCAGATGCGCGTAAGTAAAATTCCCTTTGGCAAAAGTTTTTTAGGGAAGCGATCGCACAATCACCGTCAAATGTAACAGTTTGCAACGTATAATGAGAACGATAAAACCATTAAGAAATATTGAAGGGCATTAGGGTTAAATGCGAGTAGCGATCGCGGGTGCTGGTCTAGCAGGACTTTCCTGCGCGAAATATCTCACGGACGCAGGTCATACTCCCATTGTCTTGGAAAGCCGGGACGTACTGGGTGGTCTGGTTGCGGCGTGGAAAGACTCTGACGGCGACTGGTACGAAACCGGGTTACACGCCTTCTTTGGGGCATATCCGAATATGCTCCAAATGCTCAAGGAGTTGGGCATTGAAGATAGACTCCAGTGGAAAGAGCATACACTGATTTTTAATCAACCAGATAAGCCTGGGACACTCTCACGTTTTGATGTTCCAGATATTCCATCTCCTTTCAACGTCATTGCATCGATTCTTCGCAACAAAGACATGTTGACTTGGGAGCAGAAGATTCGATTTGCAGTTGGACTCCTTCCCGCAGTGGTTCGGGGTCAGAAGTATGTTGAAGAGATGGACAAATACAGCTTCTTAGAGTGGTTGAAAAGGCAAGGTGTTGACGAGCGGGTAACTAGTGACGTTTTTATCGCCGCGTGTAAAGCACTCACCTTTATCAATCCTGATGAAGTATCGTCAACGATTCTCCTAACTGCACTGAATCGTTTTCTACAAGAACGATATGGCTCCAAAATTGCATTTTTGGATGGTTCTCCCACAGAACGTCTATGCAGCCCGATCGTCGATTACATCACAGAACGCGGTGGAGAAGTGCGATTAAATGCCCCCTTAAAAGAAATTTTGCTCAATGCCGATGGCACGGTGAAGGGATACTTGATTCGAGGGTTAAATGGCGCAGAGGATGAAGTTTTGACGGCTGATGCGTATGTATCTGCCATGTCAGTCGATCCTTTGAAAGTCATGTTGCCTAAACCTTGGAAGCTGATGGAGTTTTTTCAAAAGCTAGAAGGTTTAGAAGGAGTACCAGTGATTAACCTGCATCTGTGGTTTGACCGGAAACTTACAGACATCGATCACTTACTTTTTTCGCGATCGCCCCTCCTAAGCGTTTATGCTGATATGAGCAATACCTGCCGTGAATACGCCAACCCCAATCGCTCAATGCTGGAATTAGTTCTAGCTCCGGCAAAAGATTGGATTGCCAGATCCGATGAGGAAATTGTGTCTGCAACGCTTGCTGAGTTGGAAAAACTTTTCCCTGACCACTTTGGAGGAGACAATCCAGCAACACTGCTGAAATCTCATGTGGTGAAAACGCCGCGTTCAGTTTACAAAGCGACCCCAGGTCGTCAACAGTACCGTCCTGCACAAGTTACGCCCATTGCCAACTTCTATCTAGCCGGAAGTTATACCATGCAACGCTACTTAGGCAGTATGGAAGGTGCCGTACTTTCTGGTAAGCTGACAGCGCAGGCAATTTCTGAGGCTCTCCCGGTAGCAAATTCCTCAAACCTGCAAACGCTCACCCGACCGCCCGCAACGAATGCTGCAACTGCCTGATTCCCCCCCGCGCATGAAAACGCTGGTCTCTGTAGACGAGTCATACAAACTTTGCCGACATCTCACAGCAAAGTATGCCAAGACTTTTTACCTGGGTACTTTGCTCATGAGTCCGGTAAAACGTCAATCTATTTGGTCAATTTACGCTTGGTGTCGCCGTACAGATGAGTTGGTGGATGGGCCCGCATCTGCTATTACCACGCCAGAAACCCTAGACCTATGGGAACAGCAGCTGGAATCGATTTTTGCGGGACACCCATTAGAAAATTACGATGTCGCTTTAGCTGATACCCTCCAGCGCTTTCCGATGGACATTCAGCCCTTTCGGGATATGATCGCCGGTCAACGCATGGATTTATATCGCAGTCGTTATGAAACCTTTGAGGACTTATACCTCTACTGTTACCGCGTTGCTGGCACTGTTGGCTTAATGTCAACAGCAGTTATGGGTGTGGATAGCACCATATATACCGCTCCGTGGCAGCAGAACAAACAACCTTATGTTCCCACAGAAGAAGCGATCGCTCTGGGAATTGCCAATCAACTCACCAACATCCTGCGAGATGTGGGAGAAGATGCCAAACGGGGACGAATCTACATTCCCCTTGAGGACTTGGAAAAATTCAACTACACCGAGCAAGACTTCTTCAAAGGTGTAGTAGACGATCGTTGGCGGGCACTGATGCGCTTTCAAATCGAACGGGCCCGCCAATTCTATAGCACATCCGATCAGGGAATTACTTATTTAGCATCCGATGCCCGTTGGCCTGTATGGGCAGCATCAATGCTTTACGGTCAGATTTTGGAGGTAATTGAACGCAACGATTACGATGTGTTCAGTAGGCGAGCTTTCGTTCCCCAGTGGAAAAAGTTACGCACTTTGCCCCTGGCTTGGATGCGATCGCAAGTTCTTTAAAAAATTAGTCATTTGTCTATAATCCTTAGTCCTTAGTGGTTTATAAATAACCAATGGCTAATGATAAATGACAAATGACTATTGACTCTTAAGAGCAACCCTGATAACATTGATATTCGTGAGTCATGGAGAGGTGGCTGAGTGGTCGAAAGCGGCAGATTGCTAATCTGTTGTACGGCAGGCAACTCCGTACCGAGGGTTCGAATCCCTCCCTCTCCGTTTTCCAGCCTTTAATACACAGAAAATCTTCTGTGTAAATTTGTAAATTAAATATAGGCGTAAACACTTCTACTCCCAAAGATGGATGATATGATTTATCTTTTGGAGTCCTGATAAGATACAGCTAATTTAAAAATCTAGTTTGAATCTTACTTTTAGGCTCCTAAATATCTGAGGAGTCAAAGTTACTTATGAAAAAGATTAGCGCCGCCTTAAGCTTCAGTATAGCTACCCTAGCAATTGGGTTCCTAGTTGGGGCTTGTGGTGATAACAGTACCCCCAATGGCACAGCTAACACAGGAAATACAGCTACCCCAGCAGCAAACTCAACTAATACAAGCAGTGCTAAAGGGCTAAAAATTGGTTCCCTGCTACCGACAACAGGCGACTTAGCTTCTGTTGGACAGCAGATGCTAGGTTCTGTCCCTTTACTCGTTGATACAGTTAACGCTTGCGGTGGTGTGAATGGTGAACCAGTTACCTTAGTGCAAGTAGACGACCAAACCGACCCTAGAGCAGGTGCAGCTGGTATGACCAAACTAGCAACTTTAGATAAAGTTGCAGGTGTAGTTGGTTCATTTGCCAGTAGCGTTTCTAGTGCAGCAGTCTCGATTGCTACGCCGAATAAAGTTATGCTGGTTTCCCCTGGTAGTACCAGTCCCATATTTACCGAAAAAGCCCAAAAAGGAGACTATAAAGGCTTTTGGGCGCGTACTGCTCCCCCCGATACCTACCAAGCACTAGCTTTAGCTCAACTTGCCAGAAAAAAAGGTTTCCAGCGAGTTTCCACAGTCGTGATTAATAACGACTATGGCGTTGGCTTTGAAAAAGCATTTGTGCAAACTTTTGAAAAATTGGGTGGAACCATCGTTAATAAGGATAGGCCAGTCCGCTACGACCCGAAAGCGCAGACATTTGATACAGAAGCATCTGCTGCTTTTGCTGGTAAACCAGATGCAGTCCTGGCAGTACTTTATGCTGAAACTGGTAGTCTGTTCCTGAAAGCCGCCTATCAGCAAGGTGTAACAAAGGGAGTGCAGATTCTACTGACAGATGGCGTGAAATCACCTACTTTTCCTGAACAAGTTGGCAAAGATGGTGATAAATATATTTTAACTGGAGCGATCGGTACAGTACCCGGTTCCGATGGCAAAGCACTAGAAGCTTTCAACAAACTATGGAAAGAGAAAAAGGGTAATGAACCAGGCGAATACGCTCCTCAAGCTTGGGATGCGGCTGCGTTATTGACATTGGCAGCACAAGCTGCTAAAGAAAATACAGGTGTTGGCATAGCTAGCAAAATCCGTGAAGTCGCTGATGGGCCTGGTACGGAAGTTAGCGATGTCTGCGAGGGATTGAAGTTACTTAAAGAGGGTCAGAAGATTAACTATCAAGGAGCTAGCGGCAACGTAGATGTTGATGCTAACGGCGATGTCATCGGTGTATACGATGTTTGGACGGTAGGGGAGGATGGCAAAATCAAGGTAATTGATAAAGTTACCCCCAAATAGAAAATCAAGAATTAGGAGTTAAGAGCTATGAATGAAATATTACTAGCTCTTAACTCCTAACTCTTATAATCCAGTGAAGTTGTAACCAACTCCTAACAACAAGCCAATATCAGTTTGATCGAAAAATCCTGCATTAACAGAGGCCGTTGCTGTGAATTGAGGAGTTAGAGGCAGATCAATGCCACCAGATACTAAAAAGGCAAATTGGGAATCATCACCAGTTTTGTAAGCTGCACCCACACCAACGTAAGGTGCAATGGGCAAAGGTTCGCTAAAAGCATCTGCTGATTGGAAGGTAAAATCGTAGGTGATCGGAAGTAAAATTGTGGTGTTGTCCCCAAGTACGGCAGAGGGTCGCACCGATATAGAATTTGTCAGTGCAACTTTACTAACTACCGCGAAGTTACCATCGCCCAAAGATGAGTCTCCACCACTCAAACCAATGTTAGCAGCAACGCCAATATAACTGCTGCCACCACGGTTTGTTCTACCTAAATCAATATCCGATTGCGCCACTTTGGTAGCAGATGGTTGAGCAGTCGTTTGAGAAGTCAGTTGTACAAACTCAGAAGTAAGCGTTGCAGATGAAGTTGCTACAGTGCCTGGAATGGGTGTAGACGTTAAACTGGCGTTTTCCTGCATTGCAGCGTTTACGGGCTGCTGTACCTTAGCTAGATTTGTTGCTGTGAATGTTTCAATTGTCTCTGTAGAGAGCTTTTGACTTACAGTGTCTAGTTCTGTACTAAACTCGTTGGGAGACGCTAGAGTTGCGGAAGGGTCGGTTAATACTTGACCGTTTACTTTGTCTACTGTCTGGGCACTTGCAGGTAAGCTGCTACTCAAAACTGCAAGAGCAGCTATACCCGACAACCAAAAAACACCTTTATGAAGAAAAATTGTATTCACGTTCACTCCTAAAACAACATTGCCACGAAAAATAAAGATTTTTGTTGATTTAAGTCAACAAATTCGGGCAATACTCAAAATTTAACACCAAAAAATCGGATTTTACCTGCTGATTTTGCTGGATTTATTCTCTGGATTTATCTATAGTCCTAACGCACTACCAACCTGAGATGTGCGGCATAACACACCCAACAAAACCAAGGATTTTTCGTGTTGGGTTTCGTTCCTCAACCCAACCTACTCGTAAATTTATCAAAGCCTTAATAATCAAGGGTTATAAATTTTTATTTAACGAGAGTAATAGAAGAGCGTTAGGAATTGTGTGTACAAGGGAAGGGGAGAATTCTGGGCAGTGATGACTACAGGAAAAGGCTTCCCGTCGAGTATGCTTGGTCTATCTAGGCTATGCAGGGCGATGAATTGCACTTTGTAACAACAAAAGTTAATTGTGAAGCAATATTACGAAGCTTGCAAAAATATTTAGAAATTGTCTACAAAGCAAACATGGTTCTAACGTAGAACCTATATAGGAGAGACTTGAGGCAAATGTGATGAGCGGAAATAATATTCAAAAGTATCGGTTTGTCTGTACGCTGACTTTTGGTGATATCTACGGTCAAATAATTGTTTGGTTAATTACAATTACCCTAAGTTTGGCATCTGCCTTGGCGCTGATGGGTGCCAAGCGTCCTGTGTACGCTTTAGCAACTGCGGGTTTGGTCGTTCTGCTATCGCTACCTTTCTTGTTGTTTGCGTTTGTCACGACCTTGTTAAATCATATTGAAGTCAGTCCTGTAGGGCCGGGAACCAAAATGGAACCCATACCAGGTAATGTATCTCAACAACAACCTGTGCAAGCAGCTAGCTAAAGATTTAGGATTTAGGAATGAAGACCTAACTCTTCATTTTTAATTTTTTACTCCTAATTTCAAAATTTGTAATAAATTCCTTGTCTAGAGACAGGGAATTTTTTTGTAGAGATGCTACGGCGATCGCAGCAATGCACTACCTGATTAATCACATCTCTACAATAGAACAGCAGGGGTTTGCAATCAGGGGGCTAATTATGCTGGAACACGATGTAATTATTGTTGGCGGTGGATTGGCGGGATGTCGCGCTGCTGTGGAAATTGCCCGTATTGACCCCAATTTAAACATTGCTGTGGTTGCTAAAACCCACCCAATTCGATCGCACTCGGTGGCGGCTCAAGGTGGTATGGCTGCGTCGCTAAAAAATGTTGATTCCCAAGATAGTTGGGAAGCACATGCTTTTGATACTGTCAAGGGTTCTGATTATTTGGCAGACCAAGATGCTGTAGCAATTCTCACCCAAGAAGCGCCAGATGTGGTAATTGATTTGGAACATCTAGGCGTTTTGTTCTCTCGCTTACCCGATGGTCGCATTGCCCAACGAGCTTTTGGCGGGCATTCCCACAACCGTACTTGTTATGCTGCCGATAAGACCGGTCACGCAATTTTGCACGAATTGGTTAACAATTTGCGGCGTTATGGTGTGCAAGTCTATGAAGAATGGTATGTGATGCGCCTCATTTTGGAAGAGAATGAGGCGAAAGGTGTGGTGATGTTCCATCTTTTGGATGGACATATAGAGGTGGTGCGAGCCAAGGCGGTGATGTTTGCCACAGGGGGCTATGGTCGCGTTTATAATACTACCTCTAATGATTACGCCTCTTCGGGTGATGGTTTGGCAATGACTGCGATCGCAGGTTTGCCCCTTGAAGATATGGAATTTGTGCAATTTCATCCCACTGGCTTATATCCGGTAGGGGTGCTGATTTCAGAAGCAGTAAGGGGTGAAGGGGCATATCTGATTAACAGTGAAGGCGATCGCTTTATGGCGAATTATGCACCCAGCCGCATGGAATTGGCTCCTCGTGATATTACCTCACGCGCGATCGCTTATGAAATTCGCGCCGGTCGTGGTATTCATCTCGACGGTAGTGCCGGTGGCCCCTTTGTCTATTTGGATTTGAGACATTTGGGTAAAGAAAAAATTATGAGTCGCGTTCCCTTTTGTTGGGAAGAAGCCCATCGTTTGGTGGGTGTTGACGCGGTAACTCAACCGATGCCAGTCCGCCCGACAATTCATTATTGTATGGGTGGTATCCCAGTTAACACTGATGGGCAAGTCCGCAGTAGTGGTGATGGTTTAGTTGATGCTTTCTTTGCGGCTGGCGAAACATCTTGTGTTTCCGTACATGGTGCGAACCGCCTTGGTAGTAACTCCTTGTTGGAATGTGTCGTTTATGGCAAGAGAACTGGGGCTGCGATCGCCAAATTCGTCCAAAAACGAAAATTACCCTCTGTAGATGAGCAACGCTATGTAACGCAAGCCCAGCAAGAAATTCAAGCTTTGTTAGAACAACCAGGAGAGTATCGTATTAACCAAGTCCGTCAAGCCTTCCAGGATTGTATGACTGATTACTGTGGCGTTTTCCGCACTGAGGCATTAATGAGTGAAGGGTTGCACAAATTAGCAGAAATCCAACATCAATATCCACAAATTTATTTAGATGATAAAGGTAGTTGCTGGAATACAGAACTTGTGGAAGCCTTAGAATTGCGAAGTTTGATGATAGTGGGACAGACGATTTTGGCATCAGCTTTAAATCGGCAAGAAAGTCGGGGCGCTCATTTCCGCGAAGATTATTCCGAGCGAGATGATACAAACTTTCTGAAACACACAATGGCTTACTATTCACCAGCCGGAATTGATATTCAATATCGTCCGGTGGCGATTACTATGTTTGAGCCAAAAGAGCGGAAGTATTAGCAAAAAGTAAATTTATATGGAAAATCGAGGGGACTATAAAAACTTTGTCCACCTCGATTAAAAATATGAAATGATTAAGTTATCAATCGGAACCTAATTGTTTCTGAATTACAGCTATTATCTTTTCTTCCCAAGCTGGATCATTTAATTGTATTGCAGCATAACGATGACGAGATTTTCGTCTATCCATATAAGCATAAAAAGCTTCTTTATCATCCTTGTGGGTGAGAAAGTAACTCTTTAGCTCTTGGTCGCTCATTGCTGTATAGTTTACCTGATTCATAGTTTTATACTACATTCATCTTGTCCAGCCAATATAAATATATATATTGAGCGATCGTTCATCTAATCGCACGATATGAATCGGTTGGAACATCACATTTTGAAGGATGAGATTGCAGTCATAATTGATCAACATGGGAATTGGAAATTTGTTGTATGATGCAGAACCTCAACCAGATGACCAATACTGAACTGAAACGATATCTTTCAGAACATAGAAATCAAAAGGAAGAGTTTCGGGCTGCATTGCAAGTTTTGATGACTCGTTGTCCGCTACACAACACCCTTATCCTTTCGATCTTGATGATCCTGAGAGCGAGGTAGAAGCTCTT
The DNA here is from genome assembly GCF_034931145.1 of Nostoc sp. UHCC 0252. Classification (NCBI taxonomy): domain Bacteria; kingdom Bacillati; phylum Cyanobacteriota; class Cyanophyceae; order Nostocales; family Nostocaceae; genus Nostoc; species Nostoc sp. UHCC 0252. The sequence goes on from NZ_JAYGHE010000006.1 coordinate 46,660, forward strand.
TTGTTAGAGAAACTCAATCGAACTGAGTGAGAAGCGATCGCCAACCATAGCAGAGGTGGTGACTCAGTGATGTAAAATTCTGAAGAGAGAAAAAGGTGATTAACAGAGTCTGAATAGCAATGGTACAGGATAGGAAGTCAACGGTTGTAATCACAGGTGCCTCTTCAGGGGTCGGTTTGTACGCTGCCAAGGCTCTTGCTGAAAGGGGATGGTATGTAGTGATGGCCTGTAGGGATGTAGCCAAAGCTCAACTGGCAGCCCAATCTGTGGGAATTCCGCATCAGGGCAGCTACACTATCATGCATATCGATCTTGGCTCTTTGGATAGTGTTCGAAAATTTGTGAATAACTTTCGAGCAAGCGGACACTCTCTAGACGCTTTGGTGTGCAACGCTGCGATTTATATGCCCTTAATAAAAGAGCCTTTACGCAGTCCAGAAGGTTACGAGTTAACTGTCACCACAAATCACCTCGGACATTTTCTACTGTGCAACCTAATGCTAGAGGATCTACAGAAGTCATCTTCAGAGTCAAGGCTCGTAATTTTGGGAACTGTTACCCACAATCCAGACGAACTGGGTGGGAAGATTCCGCCGCGTCCTGACTTGGGCGATTTGCAAGGCTTTGCAGAAGGGTTTAAAGAGCCGATCTCAATGATTGATGGTAAGAAATTTGAACCAGTCAAAGCTTACAAAGACAGCAAGGTTTGCAACGTCCTAACCATGCGGGAACTGCATAAGCGCTATCACGAGTCAACCGGTATCGTCTTCAACTCTCTCTATCCGGGATGTGTTGCAGAAACTCCGCTATTTAGAAACCACTATCCCCTATTTCAGAAAATCTTCCCATTATTCCAGAAGTACATCACCAAAGGATATGTATCTCAAGAGTTGGCGGGAGAACGAGTTGCGGCGGTGGTTGCCGATCCTGAGTACAATCAATCCGGTGTGTATTGGAGTTGGGGAAATCGCCAGAAGGAAGATGGTAAATCCTTTGTTCAAAAGGTTTCTCCTCAAGCCCGCGATGATGACAAAGGCGATCGCGTATGGCAACTAAGCGCCAAGTTGGTTGGACTGGCTTGATGGCATAGAATTTGGCTTTAACCTTGGACATAATTTATCTATTTATCAATCCACTTTTTTGCATAAATGGGCATTATGTCCAGGCTAAAAATGCTTGAGATGACTTAATAATCACCTCTGACTTAATTAATAACTTTGTTTAATTGCCACTTTTTTCTGTAAGCTAGAACTCTGAGATAATCTTCAGTGAAAGCAAAGAAGATTAATTATTATGATGAGTTCTGAACTTGGCAAAAAGTGCATTTATCCATAGGGTGATTAAGAATTGCGATCGCGTTAATTTGTACCTATTGCATGTATATAGCATTTTAGAGAATGACTATATTGCAATGCTTACTGGATTAGGATTTTCAGTAAAAAAACATTCCATACTAGAGGCTGGCAGATATGTACCCCTAATAAATTGGCTTTATATCTTTATATAAAGAAAAATAAAGAAATAATTCAGAATCGATTAGTGTAAGGATTCAGTACTGCCATTGAAGATCGCTATATTTGGATATTTAGTAGAGGATCTTAAACCCCTTGATTCATTTGCCAGTTGCTTAACTTCTTGTTAATTAACTCTCCTGACTCCTAAGTTCTTTGTCGATAAAATTCCACATCTTTACTGAGGCTGTTTAATTGTAAAAAAGCGAAGCTAAGGCATTCAACGATCCACATCTTTGCAAGCAAGAAACAGGAGCATAAACCAACGCCTGATTTCGCTTGTGATTTTTATCCAAAGGTTTAAGGAAAAACGGTTATGGCAGCAGAAGAAGCATCGATTAGCCTCGTCAAAGATATAAATACTAGTGGAGTTTCCTCTAACCCGCAAAATTTGACCAATGTCAATGGAACGCTGTACTTCGTTGCTATTGACAGCAGTGGTGGCTATGAACTGTGGAAGAGTGATGGCAACGAGGCTGATACCGTCATTGTTAAGGATATTTTCTCTGGTACGGGTAGCTCAACTCCGCAAAATCTGACCAATGTCAACGGCACACTTTACTTTAGAGCGATCGACAGCAGTGGTGGCTCTGAACTGTGGAAAAGTGATGGTACGGAAGCTGGTACTGTCCAAGTCAAGGATA